>CACXEQ010000038.1 GCA_902766725.1 uncultured Ureaplasma sp. | reverse complement strand
TACTGATATTGATAAGAAGTTTATTGGTAAACAAGTTACTGTTGAAAAAGTTAAGTCTAAAGGTGGTGGTGGAAGAAAACCTCCAAAGCCTAAAGCACCAGCTTGATTTATTGAGTTTAGAGATGAACAAAGGGCATTTAATAAACAACAATTAAAATTTAATAAGACTATCGTTAATAGACTTGATAGAGTAATTAAAGTTAATAATCTAAAAGAGTAAACTTCTGCATCAAAAACAATATATATATATATATAAATATATAATTAGCAATAATAGGGAGTAAAATTATGAAAAATATTTCAGTATGTGGGGCAAATTGTGGTGAATGTAAATTCTTTTAGCAATGCGGAGGATGCACAAAAGTAGATGGTAAAGTATTTTATCGTCAAGGTCAACAATGTCCAGTTTATGCTTGTGCTATAAATAAACCATCACATGATTGTTCAAAATGTGACATTTTGAAATGTAAGACATTTGTAGACACAAAAGATCCTAAAATGACTGACGAGCAATGAATTGCTTGATGCAAAATAAAAGAAAACAACTTAAAAAATAAAAATAATAAATAGTTGTTTTAGTTCATTATAGTCAGCAGTATTTATGTATCCTAGATGGATACATTTTTATTTGTTAACACATACTATTCATAACATCTTCATTAAAGATACTCTTAATATATTCAATGTGTTCATTGGGTATTACTGCTATTAATTATGATATTACTAATAGTGAAACAAAATGTTAAGAAAATTGGATAGAAACAGAAAAAAGTGAATTTTTGAGACCATACTCAAGTATCTTGATAAAATTTGTTTAATTTTGTTTGTTCATTTGTTTTAATGGCGTTCATGGGAGGAGTTGCACCTCTGACCTGTAGCTTAGGAGGCTACTGCTCTATCTAAACTGAGCTACATGAACATAAATATAGTATTAATAATTATATTTAATAGTTATAATAATTTGGGTTTATCTAATTTATAAATATGTTTAAATTATTCAAACAATCTACAAAAACGACTAAATTATTAGCATTATTTGCTATTTTTTTTGTTGCATGTCAAGGTGTGTTTGAAGGTCTACAAACAAAAATGTTAGCAACTATTTTAGGCATTTTGCAAGAAAACCCATCTGATCCTAATAAATATAAGTTTTGATTATGGACTTGTTTTTTACTTGGTAATGCAATTTGTGCTCTATTATGTGGATTATTAGGTTCTTGGTTTGGCACAAAAGCATCATTATTATCAGCTGAAACGATCAGACGAAATATGTTTATAAAAACTGCTAATTTATCTTTTATAGATATTGATAGAATATCTACTTCTAGCATATTAACAAGAATTACTAATGATGTGCAAAAATATCAGTTAGCATTACAAATGATCTTAGCATTATTTATCAGAGCTCCTATTATGTTTTTCTATGGAATAATTTCTAGTTTTCTTAAAAGTTGGTTATTTGGCTTAATTTTCTTAGGAATTATGACAATTATTATTTTTGGTTTTGCCCTTATTGCTAAATCAATAGTAATTAATACAGACAAGGCACAAGCACAAATTGATAATGTTAATATTGTTGTAAGAGAAAATGCACTTGGAATGCGTATTATTAAATCATTTAATTTACAAAAACAACAACAAGACAGATTTAACATTTATAGTACTAATTTATATAAATACAATACTAAAGCGTGGATTGTTTTTGGTTTAATTTTGCCTCTTTTAAATATGTTAATTTATTTATCAATTGGTTCTATTTTTCTTTTATCAGGTTATATGTTTTTAAATGGTAAATTGTCTAATGCTATTAATGTACAGTTTGTTTATGAAATTGTTAATTTATTAATGATGACTTTAATATCTGTAATTCTTTCCTGTAGTATTACAGTTACATGTATAAGAGCTATCCCATCATGCTGTAGAATAAGAAAACTTTTATCATTAACTCCCACAATAAAAAATGCAGTTGATTGCAAAAAATTGTCTCCTAATAATTTAGATATTGAATTTCATAATGTAAATTTTAAGTATTTTGACCAATCAGAAAAATTTGTTTTACACAATATTAATCTAAAAATTAAACAAGGTGAAACATTAGGGATAGTTGGACCAACAGGAAGTGGTAAAACAACATTGGTTAATTTAATATCAAGACTATATGATTTTAAAGAAACAAAAAAATCTTTTTTAAAAATTGGCGGTTTACGAATTAAAGAAATTGATTTGCAATCATTACAAGAATATATTGGAGTGGTTTTGCAAGAGAAAATCCTTTTTTCCGGAACAATTAAATACAATTTGTTATATGGCAATCATCATGCTAGTGATGATCAAATAATGCATTTTGCTAAAATTGCATGTGCTGATACAATAATTAATAACAAACAGCATAAGCTAAATGCTATTGTTGATCAAAGAGGAAGAAATTTTTCTGGAGGACAACAACAACGTTTATGCATCATTAGAACATTGTTAAAACAACCTAAAATTTTAATTTTGGATGATGCTACATCAGCATTAGACATGATTACAGAAGCTCATTTACAACAAAACATTAGAAATGAATTTAAAGGTATCACTACCATTATTGTTGCACAACGTATTTCATCAATAAAAAATTGCGATCATATTGTAGTCATGGAAGCAGGGGAAATAGTAGGTTATGGCACACATAAAAGTTTATGCAAACATAATAACTTTTATCAATCAATAGTTATTTCTCAAATGGGCAAGGAAGGTTTGTGTAAATAATTATGAAATTCCATAAATTAAATTTAAATCAAACCAAAATACAATATGGCTCTTCATGTAAGAAACTATTTAACATGTTTTCTCAACAAAAATGAGTATTTATCATAATTGCAATATTTTCTTTCATTGAAGCTGCTATGGTGAGTTGTTGTAATTTTATCGTATGTTTGATTTATAACAATTTTATTTTGCAAGATGCAACTGTTTTGCAAAATAAATGATTAGTATTTGTTTCATTAGTAAGTTGGATGGTGTTGTTGTATTTAACTTCACAAATTTCGTTCGTTATTCATAATATTTGAATGGCAAAAGTGTCAGAAAAAGTAATGTGGCGATTACGAAAAGATATTATTCAAAAAATACATGCCTTACCAATTAGATATTTTGATGTTGTTCCAAGTGGTAGAATTATGTCAATGATATCATCAGATGTTGAAAATATATCACAATTAACATCACAAAATTTAGCAAGTATTATTTTTTATATTAGTTTGCTAATCTGTAATACGCTTGTGATGTTTTTCATTAATTGATATTTAGCTATTGTCACATATTTAGCTGTTCCGATAATAATAATTGTTAATTTTATAATTATTAAACATGTTAAACCATCTTTTTTAAAACAACAAAATGCTATATCTAATTTAAATGGTTATGCTGAGGAAAAAATTTCTGGTACAAAAATCATTTCGCTATTTAAAATGCAAGATAAATGCTTAGCAGAATTTGATGAAGTAAATAAAGCAGTAACAAAAAACTCTTTATTTGCTCAAGCTATTTCCAATGTTTTACATTCTATTGTTCATTTTCTAACTAGATTTTCTATTTTTATTATTTGTACTGTAGGAATTGGGATTTTATTATATTTTGGTTGAACATCTGATAATACAAGATGATTAACTAATTTATCAATTTTTCCTAAAGAATGAACAAACGATCAACCGCTTAGTCCTGTTGCTTTATTATTGATTTTTACAATGTGTGCAAGAAACTTTACTGAAACAATTAATAGTCTAGTTAATACTTCTACTTTTGTTTTTCTTGCTTTAGCAAGTGTCCAAAGAATTTTTGAAATTTTGCATGAAAAAGAAGAATGTGATTTACCTACCGCTAAACCTTTATCAAATAAATTTAAAGGAGATATTGAGGCAAAAAATTTATCTTTCTTTTATAATGATGGGAAATTTGTTTTAAAAAATTTAAATTTTAAAATTAAAGCTGGCCAAACTATAGCTATTGTTGGTCCTACAGGCGCGGGGAAAACAACTTTCATAAATTTAATGACAAAATTTTATGATAATATTCAAGGTGATATATTACTTGATGGCATATCTATAAAAAAAATTACTCGTCATTCTTTAAGAAAAAATATTGCCATTGTTACACAAGATACTTTTTTATTTGCTGAATCAATTTGACAAAATTTAAAATATGGCAATCCCCATGCAACAAATAGACAAATTATTCAAGCAGCTAAAGCAACTTATATTCATGATTTTATTATGCAATTACCTAATGGTTATAATACTATTTTGCATGATAATGGTTCTAATTTATCTGAAGGACAACGACAATTATTATCTATCACTAGAGCATTGTTAGCAAATCCTAAAATTGTTATTTTAGATGAGGCAACAAGTCATGTTGACACAAAAACTGAACTTTTAATTGGCAAAACAATGGATAAATTAACTCATGGTAAAACTTCTTTAATAATTGCTCATCGTTTATCAACAATTATTAATGCTGATAAAATTATTGTTATTAATGATGGAAAAATTATTGAAGAAGGTAAACATGATCAATTATTAACAAAACATGGATTTTATTATCGTTTGTATGATGCTCAATTTAATAAAGGAAGACAAATATAAATGATGACTTTATTTAGTATTCATATAGTATATTATCATAAGTAAGGATCATATTATTAATGAAAATCAATCATAAAGTTGCTATACATGCTTATAAATTTAATGGATGTTTATATCGTACTTTCGAATTTCCTAAAATTGTTTTTAAAAATAAAGAAATTTTAGTTTTAGATTTATTTAATTGTAGGGTAATAAGCCAAGGAAAAAATAAAAAATTTTATCGTACACATTTTGAAATTGATTCATTATGAATCTTTTTTTATGAGCAATGATATAACTTATTTTTAAATATTACTAAAAATAGTCATCTTGTTTATTATTTTAATATTGCTACCCCCTATCTTTTTGAAGAAGATGCTATTAAATATATTGATTTAGATTTAGATGTAAGAGTGGAAAATGTAAATACTAACTTTGAAAAAATTAAAATATTGGATATGCATGAATTTGAAAACAATGCTAAGTTAATGCTCTATCCTAAAAAATTAATTAATAAATCAATTAATATAAAAAACCAATTAATTGATAATTTAAAAAACCACAAATTTCAAAAGCAATTTAATTATGATTTTTTTAATAAAATTAAAAATTTAATTAAAAAGGATAGATATCATGAAAAACACCATTAATGATTTGTTAACAAAAACAGCTAGTTTAATTAATGAAGATAAATATGATGATGCTCTACAATTATTAAAATCAGAAATTAATAATCCATTATTTTCGTTAGTAGAACAAAAAAATATCATTGATAGAATTAAAAAATTAGAAAATTTTATTAAACAATACAATTTTAAAATTCGTTTAAATAATGCCACAAAAAATGAACTAATAAAAATGTTTAATTCTGATGGGTATAGTATTGAGGTTCTTGGAGCATTATTTGATAAATATAAGAATGAACTAAGAACAAATGATTTTTTGAAATTACAACAAGTTTTTCTTGATGACGGAATAAGCAATGAAATGAAAATTGTTTATTTACAATTATTTAAAGATTATGAAATAAAACATATTTTTAATTTTCATAATACTCATATTAACAAGACTTTTAAAATTAATTTAGCTGAAAATTTTTCTATTGAGAGTAATGAACTTTTATATAAAGTTTTAGATCAAGTTCAAGCTTTATTTTTTAAGGAAACATCTAAAGAAAACGTTGCTAAACAAGTAATTTGAGCAATATATTATTATTATTTTGGTGGTTTTGAGCTAATTAAATATAATTATGAGGAATTAACTCAGCATGTAATTGATTTTATTGATAATGCTTTTAATAATATAACCCCTGTTGATAAAAAATTTCTTGAATGAATAAATAAAATTTTATCTAAATAAATTTTCATGCATTTATTCATGAACTATAATTTATTTATATACACATTTTTGTTGGATAAAAAAATATGGTAAATAATAATAGTATACTTTTTGCCTTATCAGCAAGTAAAAAATTAGGAAATAATGTTGCCAAATATTTACATACGAAACTTGGAAATATTGAAATTAAGCATTTTGAAGATGGGGAAACATTAGTAAAATCTATTGATTCATTAAGAAATAAAGATGTTTATGTTATTCAATCAACATGTAATCCTGTTAATGAAAATTTAATGGAATTATTGATAGCAATTGATTCATTTAAAAGAGCATCTGCAAGATCAATTAATGTTTTCATTCCTTACTTTGGTTATTCACGACAAGATAGAAAAACTGATTCTAGAGAACCAATTACATGTAAATTAGTAAGTAAACTAATTGAAAATTCTGGAGCAACAAAAGTTACAATTTTTGATTTACACGCTGATCAAACTCAAGGATTTTTTGAAATTCCTGTTGATACTGTTTCTGCTTCATATATGTTGTTGAAACAGATTAAAAAAGATATCTCATTAAATAATGCTACTATTGTTTCTCCAGATTACGGTTCAGTAAAAAGAGCTCGAAAAATTTCTAATTTAGTAAATTTACCTATAGCTATTTTAGATAAAAGAAGACCTGAACCTAACAAAGCTGAGGTGATTAATGTTTTGGGCAATGTCACTAATAAAACATGTATTATTATTGATGACATGATTGATACAGGCGGGACATTATTAGCTGCTAGTGATGTATTAAAACGATATAAAGCCAAAAAGATAATTTTTGCTGCTACTCATGGTTTATTTAGTCAAAATGCAAGCGATAAATTACAAAAAGCAATTATGAATAAAAAGGTTGATTGTATATATATTACCAACACTTTAGACTCTGTTTATAATTGTAAAATTGATCATTTACAAATAGTAGATATATCTCCTATGATAGGCGAACTTATAAAAATTTATCAAGGTAATGGCTATAAAACGATTACTAATTTGTATAATAAAACAAAAATAAGAAAAGGAATAAAATAATATGAAAATTATTAATACAAAAAACGCTCCTGCAGCTTTGGGACCATATTGTCAAGCTATTGATACTGGCAATCAATTATATATTTCTGGTATTTTAGGAATAGATCCATCTACTGGTAATTTAGCTAGTGATTCTATTCAAGGCCAAACTCAACAAGTTTTTAAAAATATTGATGCTATTTTATTTGCATCTGGATACTCAAAACAATCTGTTGTTAAATGTACTGTATTTTTAGCTGATTTAAATGATTTTGCTGCTTGTAATAGAATATATGCTGATTATTTTGTTAATCATAAACCTGCTAGGGCTTGTGTGCAAGTTGCTGGAATGGTAAAAAATGCTAAAGTTGAAATTGATGTTGTTTGTGTAAAATAATTATTTATTAATTACTATTGTTATAAAATCTGCTTTGAAAAAGTAGATTTTTTTTGTAAATATATAGGTGATGCATTCATTTAAAAGAATTTTATTAATTTCTCCACAAATTTTTAATCTTTGTTCATGTGCTGCTTCTGTCCAACAGTCAAAAGTTATTGATAAGCAAATAGAAATAATTAACAATTTAACTATCCCAGATTTGGAATATGGACAACAATATACATCCGAACCAATTAATTTAATGCTTATTAATGTTTTAAAAACAAATACATATTTAAAAATTATTAATGCCCAAAATAGTAATATTAAAGTTCCTAATTGAATATATATAAATAAAGAAAATAAAATTGTTATAGATAAAAATAATCAATTAGGAAAACACTTTTTTGTCGTTTATGCTTATAGCGATATTGATCAAGTTAAATCCAATGACATTAAATTGTCATTTAGCATTAATAAAAAAACTGATTTACCTGATGATCTTAGAGTTGATCTAGATCCGTTTGTTTTTTTTGTTGGGGAAAAAATTAACTTTAAATTACCAATTACTGCAGATGTAAAAGATTTTAACAAGGATATATATGATTTTGATGTTGTTGTATTACCAAATAATTGACCAAAATCTGTTGATTTGGAGGGAAATAATTTAGTTATTACTAGAAAAAAAGATAATGATTGATTTATTGAATTTTCTGATCATATAGATGAAAAATATGTTGGAAGTTATAACATAGATATATTTTTTG
This sequence comes from uncultured Ureaplasma sp., assembly GCA_902766725.1. Taxonomy (GTDB): domain Bacteria; phylum Bacillota_I; class Bacilli_A; order Mycoplasmatales; family Mycoplasmoidaceae; genus Hennigella. The sequence continues at coordinate 8,124 of CACXEQ010000038.1, read as the reverse complement.
TTACATCTGATCAACAAAAATATGTAAAAAGTAAACATCCAGTTATAGTCAAAATTATTAAATCATTACGTTATTCAGATCCTAATACAAATTATAAATATCTAAAATTTTCACGAGATGGTTCATGAACATTATCATTATTAAAAAATGGAACAAGTTTTATTGAAAATGTTGCTGAAATGATTCAAGGATCATGAGTGACAAAAATTGGAAATAACTTATGCAAAGAATCGAATGTTAAAAAATTAACTACTGCTTTTTTACCAAAAACAATAACTGAGATAGGTGATTATGCTTTTTATGATCAACAATATTTAGGTCACATATCAATGCCCAATGTTGAAAAAATAGGTAAATATACATTTTATAATTGTGGTATGTTAATGTTTGATAATGATACAAAAGGGATTTGTTTAAAATCAATTGGTGAATATTGTTTCTATAATGCAAAAAAAATTTTACTTAAAAATAAACAAATTATTACATCTATTCCAGATTATAGTTTTGCCTATTCTGGTGTGACTGATTTAATAATTGCTGATAATTGTAATTATATTGGTAAAGCAGCTTTTTCTATGTGTCAACAGTTAATAAGTTTACAATTTGATGCTAAGACCCCACCAATTATTGTAGATAATCCTTTTTTTGGATGTGATAAACTAAAAGAAATTCATGTTCCTAAATTTAATTTACAAATATATTTACAAGATAAACAATGAGCAAATATTAAACAAAATTTAATAGGTATTTAATTATGTATAATATTAAATTATTTTATGCCATTTGTTAAAAAAATAAATGAAGATTTTATTATTGAAAATGATCATATTAAATTGTCTAGTAATTATTTCAATAATAATGCTAAAAAATTTAAAAAGATAACTGGAACAAGATTTAGTGCTATTTTAGGTTGTAATAAATTTCAAACACCATTTAAAACGTGATGTCAAATGGTTAATATTTATATTGAAAAAATGGATTCTACTTTGTCTACTGTTGGTCAAATAATTGAACCTAAAATTCGTGACTATGTTTCACAATTGTTTCGTGTAAATTTTTGTTCATACAATCCTGCAGCTGTTAAATGAGATGTTTTTGCTAATATTGATGATGTATTTGGCGGTATTCCTGATGGTGAACCAATAGATAATAATGGTAACTTAATTTATAAAGATAATTATCCAATGTTAGAAATTAAAACTTCTTCAATTGATAAATTTGTATATGAAAAGGTTGATGGTTGTTTGCAAATGCAAAAAGATACTAATGGACTCCCATTAGTTAAAATTGCTGGGGCAAAAAAAGCTGAATGATTTGATTCACATGGCCAAATTCTTATTTCCAATGAATACAAATTTCAACTCGCTCTATATTTATATTTGCGTAAAATAAATTATGGTTTATTTGCTATAGCTTTTTTAGAGACTAAGGATTATGTGTTTCCTACAAAATTTATCCCGACTTCTTCTAATGTTTTTATGGTTAAATTTTGTTTAAAAAATGGCATACAAAGTATACAAACATATATTGATAATGCTAGAGACTGATATAAAGATCATATTAAAACTGGTATTTCCCCTAAATTAACAGAAAGTGATAAGATATGGCTAAACGAAGCAAAAATACTAACTCATTAAAAAAGATAATTTATATTAAATTTGGGGAATTAAATTTAAAAGGTAAGAACAGAAAAGAATTTGTTAGATGTTTATATAAGAACATTTTAATTGCCCTATCAGCATTTAAAAAATTAACTATTCAATTAAATTATGATTCTATTGTTATTAGTAATATTTCTTCATCTAAATATTCTAATATTTTAGATATTGCCAAAAACATTCCTGGAATATCTATAGTAATTGAAGCTTATGTTATTGATCGAAATATTGATACATTACATCAGTTTTTACTAACAATGTTAAAAAATGAAAATAAATCATTTAAAGTTTTTGTTAATAGAAATGATAAGACTTTTTTGCCTAATTCAGTTGATTTTGCAAGTCAAATTGGTAGTATTGTTTTAAATCATTTTCCTAAAATGCATGTAGATGTTAATAATCCCCAAATAAAAATATATATTGAAATCAAATCTTCCCATTTTATTGTTTATTTTAATAAGATTAAGGCTAGGGGAGGGTTCCCATTAGGAATTAATGGGAGAGTTTTAATGTTAATATCTGGTGGAATAGATTCACCTGTTGCTGCATGATTAATGATGAAAAAAGGTTTACATGTTGATTTTTTAACTTTTATATCTCCCCCTTATACAAGTAAAAAAGCAAAAAACAAAGTTAATAAAATAATTAAAATAATAACTTTAAAAGGTAAAATTGAAAAACCTATTTTATATACATGTAAATTTACTGACTTACAACAAGAAATTGCTCATATAACAAATCATCGCTATCAAATAACTATTATGAGAAGATATTTTTTTAAAATTGCCCAAGATTTATGCAAAAAATGACATTATGATGCTATTGCTACTGGTGAAAGTTTAGGACAAGTAGCAAGTCAAACTATTGATAGTCTAACAGTAATTGATAATGTTTTGGATGATATTATTGTATTGCGCCCATTGCTAACATATGATAAATCTGAAATTATTGCATTAGCAAGACAAATTGGAACTTATAATACATCTATTTTGCCATATCCTGATGCTTGTGCAATGTTTGTACCAGTGCATCCTATAACTAAGCCTTGTATAAATGAAGCTATAAAATGTGAAAAAGAGCTATCTCTTATTGACAGAATTTATAAAAGTGTAATCAATAATCAAATAGTAAAGGAATCAATTGATGAATAAACAACAAAAAATAATTATTGACCAAATAAAGAAATATCGAAATATAGGTATTTATTTTCATGAATTACCTGATTTAGATGCTTTAGGTGGGTGTTTTGCTTTATATTATTTTTTAAAAAAAAATTTCCCTAAGAAAAAAATAAAAATTGTAGGTTTAAATACTTTAAATAAATCATTTGAAAATAATTTATTTGTTTTTCCACAATTTGAACCTATTACTAATAGTTTTTATACTCAAGCACTTGCTATTGTTCTTGATACAGCTAATGCTAGACGAATTTATGATCAATCATATAAGCAATGTGCAAAAATTATTTGTATTGATCATCATATTAAACAAGAAACAATTGGTCATTATGCATGAATTGATCCTACTTTTTCTGCTTGCTCCGAAATGTTAGCACAATTATTTCTTGATTGGGGACCATCAAAAATGAATAAAATTATTTGTACTTATCTCTATATAGGAATTATTGCAGATACTGGTCGATTTTTATACCCATCCACAACTTCTCAAACATATGAAATAATTAGTAAGTTAGTTAAAATTGGGGTGGACAGGGAAAAGGTACATAATGCTATGTACCAAAAGGACAAATCCTTTTATGATTTAAAAAATTATATTTTTTCTAAAGCACATTTTAACAAAAAATACGGTTATGCTTGAGCAAAATTACCTAAAAGAATTTATGATCGATTCCATATTCAAACACGAACATCAATGGTTAATACTTTAGCTAATATAAATGGAATTAATTTATGATTTACATTTTATTACGACAGAAATATTAAAAAATGAAAATGCTCTATCAGATCAAAAAAATTGCCTGTTAATCAATTAGTTAGTAAATATAATGGTGGTGGTCATAAATTAGCAGCAGGGTTAACATTTACTAGAAAAAGACAAATGAAATGTTTTTTGAAAGATGTAAAAAAATTTTTAAATGAAAATATATTATTAGATAATATAAAAAAATAATATGGAAAATGAAAAAATAAAAGTTGATCCAACTGAAAAGATAATTATTAATGACAATGAATCTATTGAACAACAATATGTACATATGTCTAGAGAAGAATTGTATCATCTTCTTAATTATGTGGAAACTGATCCTGAAAGAATTAAAATAATTAAAAGAATTTTAAAAACAAAAAAATAATTTTTTATGTATGTTAATTTATTAACAAGATCACATTACTCAATAGGTATGTCATCTATTTCTATTGATGACATTATTGCATTTTCTAAAAATAATAATCTTAAATATGCTTCTTTAATTGATCACAATGTAATGTATGGCGCATTAGAATTTTATACAAAAACTATTGCAGCAAATTTGCAACCAATTATTGGTATTACTATTAATCTAGATAATCAGCAAATTATTTTAATTGCAAGAAATTATAATGGCTATTTACAATTGTGTAATATAAGTTCTATTATTAATCATCAGAAAAAATTAGATTTAGCAAATGTAGATAAAACAGATCTAATTGCTATTTGTGATATACCAATTAAAGGTTTTTATAAAACATATTTGTATGAAGAATTAGCAATCCATGAAGCATTATTTGTTAATAATCATGATTATGATAAATATAAAGTATTGTTAGCTATCAATAAAGATTGTTTATATAGTGATATTAAAGATGATGAGTTTATTGCTAAAAAGTATATTTATGATGAGAAAAAAGCTCAACAAGATTTTACTAAAAATCAAATTGATAAAACTAATGAACTTATTTTAGATATTGATTTGAAAATTGATATGGATAATCAAAACCATTTTGTTATTTTTGACAAAAATCATAATTCTGCTAATTTGTTACAAGAAAGATGTCGCCAAGGATTAATAAATAGATTTGGCCAAAAAGTAGAGAAGAAATATATTGCTAGAATCAAATATGAATTAGATATTATTCATAAAATGGGTTTTGATGATTATTTCTTAGTAGTACAAGACTATGTTGCTTATGCTAAACAAAATAATATTATGGTCGGACCTGGTCGTGGTTCTGCTGCAGGTTCACTTGTATCATATGTATTAGGTATTACAAATATTGACCCAATTAAATACCACCTACTATTTGAAAGATTTTTAAATCCATTTAGAAAAACAAAACCAGATATAGATCTAGATTTTATGGATAATCGTAGACATGAGATTTTTGACTATATATTTAATAAATATGGTAATAATAATGTTGCTCATATTATTACTTTTCAAAAAATTAAAATTAAAACTGCTATTAGGGATATTGCTAGAACATTAGATTTACCATTGACCATAGTAAATTTAATATGTAAATCAATTCCTGATTGATCTAATGAAGCAATAGATGTTCTTGCTAAATCTAATTTAACTTTAAAAAAATATATAGAAAAGTATCCCTTATTATTTCATTTGGCTAATTATATTATTGGTTTGCCAAGACAAATAGGTACACATGCTGCCGGGATAGTTATTTGCAACCAACCATTACAAAATGTTTTACCTACTACTGTATCAGTTGAAGGTTTAAATACTACGCAATATTCGATGGAATATATTGAAGCATGTGGTTTAATTAAAATGGACATTCTAGGTTTAGTTAATTTATCAATTATTAATGATTGTGTTAATGCTATTAATTCATGATCTAACAAGAAAATTGATATAGACACTATTAATTTGAATGATAATAAAGTATTTCAACAATTATGTTTAGGTAATACAATTGGTATTTTTCAACTTGAATCACCTGGAATGACTAAAGTAGTTAAAAAAATTCAACCCAAATCCATAGAGGATATTTCCATTGCTTCTGCTTTATTTAGACCTGGTCCTCAAGATAATATTCCCGTTTATTTAGTTAATAAAAAAAACCCCGATGAAATAAAATATATTGATGAGCGATTAGTACCTATTTTGCAAGAAACATTTGGTATTATTATTTATCAAGAACAAGTTATTCAAACTTTATGTACTGTTGCTAATTGGTCATTAGGTCAAGCAGATATAGTAAGAAGAGCTATTTCAAAAAAAGAAATTGATCAACTATATGAAATAGAGAGTAATTTTGTCCAAGCAGCAATTAAAAATAATTTTACTAAACAGAAAGCTCAGGAGATTTTTTCTTATTTGCTTAAATTTGCTAGTTATGGTTTTAATCATAGTCATTCTATAGCTTATGCCTTAATTAGTTACCAATTAGCTTATTTAAAAACTTATTATCCCAATGAATTTTATGCTTGTTTATTAACATACAATAACAATTCATCATCTAAAATTGGTCAATATTTAATGGAAGCTAAAAAAAATGCAATAACCATTTTACCTCCAAGTATCAATTTTTCTCAGTATGGTTTTAGTCTACATAATAAAAAAATCATTTTTAGTTTAAGTGGATTAAAAGGATTAGGTAGTGAAACAATAGCAAAAATTTTACATGCAAGAAAAAAAGTTGGTCAATGACACGATTTAAAACAATGTTTTAGAGATTTAGTTACAAGTGGGGTCAATCAATCAGCACTTTTAATCTTAAGTAAGGCAGGTGCTTTTGATCAATTGTTAAATAAAGATGTTATCAATCGTATATCATTATGTTCTTCTATTGAAGAAATATATTCCAGTGTCAAACTATATTCCACTAAATATGGTTTTTTAAAATCAATTAATTATGCAAATATTCCAACAACGGAACAAACTCTTAAGCAAGAAAATGATTGACAGTTTGATATTTTAGGATTTAGTTTTGCTAAACATCCTACCATTGCAATTAAACAAGCCAATCCTGATTTAAAATTTACTTCTTTATCTGATGTTTTTACTACAAGTAAAAACAATGATTCTTTTTTGGTAATTGCTTATATCAATTCAGTCAGAAAACTTAAAACAAAATCAGGAGTTGATATGGCATTTGTTTCCTTAGAAGATGAATCAATGCTAGTGACTGATGCTGTTTGTTTTGGTTCAATTTTAACTAATATTAATGAAGGTAGTTTATTAGCAAAAAACAATTTTTTATACTTACATGTGATTAAAACATCAAGAAGTATTAAAATTATTCATGTGTTAAAGGAGTTGAAAAATAATGTCTAAAGCTATAGTTATTGATGGTAATTCTCTTGTATATAGAACATATTGAGCAACATATAAGATGTTGAATTATTTTAAGGAAAACAATTTAACTCCAACTAATGCAGTTAATTTGTTTACTAAATCAGTTTTAAATTTATTTAAAAATAATCAATACAATTATGCTTTTATAGCATTTGACCATGCTAAGCAAACATTTCGTAGTGCTATGTTAGATAAATACAAAGCTAATAGAAATCCTATGCCAGATGATTTACGAATACAATTGCCAATGATTTTTAGAATGTTAGAATCAATGGGGATTGCATTTTTTTCTAAAGAAGGATATGAAGCTGATGACTTAATTGGTAGTTTTTGTAAAATTATGAATGATACAAAAATCGATGTAGATGTTTTTACTAGTGACAGAGATATGTTACAATTAGTAAATAATTTAACAACTGTTAATTTATTTAAAGTAGGAGTATCGAAAGTTGTTACATATAATTTATCTAACTTTAGTCAGTTATATTATGGCTTATCACCAAAGCAAGTTATTGATTATAAAGCAATAGTTGGTGATGGTTCAGACAATTTTCCTGGAATAAAAGGCATTGGACCAAAAGTAGCAACTCAATTACTATTAAAATATATTACATTAGATAATATTTATGTTAATTTAGATAATTTATCATTAAAACAAAAACAACTTTTTGTCAATAATAAAGATATGGCATATTTATGTTATAAAATTGCTACGATAAATAATACATTATTTAATATAGGTAATCTAGATATTTTCAGAAAAAAAGCTTTTAACAAAGAAAAATTTGTTTTATTGGTTAATGAATATAAGATCCCCAGTTTATTAAATAAAATTTCTAAATAATTTTAATAAAGTTAATTTAAATAATATTTATAATTTACTATGTGCCTTTAGCTCAATTGGATAGAGCGTTTGGCTTCGGACCAAAAGGTTGAGGGTTCAACTCCTTTAAGGCACGCCATAATTAATATAATTTAGATATACTTAGTTCATAAATAAAACTTATGGGTTTTTTTATTATAATTAATTATCACAATGGTGATATGGCCAAGTGGTAAGGCACGAATCTGCAACATTCGTATCGTTGGTTCGAATCCGACTATCACCTCCAAATAATGCGCCTTTAGCTCAATTGGATAGAGCGTTTGGCTACGGACCAAAAGGTTGAGGGTTCAACTCCTTTAAGGCGCGCCAATAAATAAAATACATCG
>CACXEQ010000037.1 GCA_902766725.1 uncultured Ureaplasma sp. | reverse complement strand
TGAAATATGAACATCAAATGCAATTAATTGAATTGTATTTATTTAAGCGAAGCAAACTGTATAATTTAGTTAAGTTAGGCGAACATTCAGAGACTTAACTCATGATATTAAAATTTTCATTTTGTGTATTAAATTACACTTTATGAACTCATTTTATGTGAATATTTACATTTTATGAAAGTTATTGGTATAATTTCTATAGATAGGGTTTATTCTATTATGGAAATTAAAAGAAAAGCTTATGAACAATTACTAAAATGGAAAAATAAAAAGAACCATAAACCTCTTATAGTTGAAGGTTTAAGACAAGTTGGGAAAAGTTATATTGTTAATAAATTTGCTAACGAAAATTATAAAAATGTTATTGTATATGATTTTAGGCACAATCGTGAATTAATAAATATTTTTAATGGTAATTTGGATGTAGATACAATCATTAAGAAATCTAGTTTATATTTTTTAAATAAAAATTTTTATTTAAATGATACTGTTTTAATATTTGAGGAAATTGGTGATTGTCCTTTAGCAAGAACTTCACTAAAAAGTTTTGCTTTAGACGGAAGGTATGACATTATTGCAACCGGATCATTACTTGGGGTAATCAATTATAGAAGAATGAATAAAGCAAATATTCCAACTGGATATGAAGAATATTTGAAAATGACAAGTCTAGATTTTGAAGAATTTCTATGAGCAAATGGATTTGATGAAAAACAAATTAATGAGCTTAAATATCACACTAAAAATGAATTAGAAATAGATAATTTTACAGCAAATATATATAAACAAGTAATAAAAGATTATATAGTAATCGGAGGTCTGCCAGAAGTAGTCTCTGTTTTTATTGAATCAAACAAAAATTATTTAGAAGCTAGAAATGTTTTGAATAGGTTGTTAATTGATTATAGGAACGATTTTGGTAGATTTATAACTGATGATGGAAAAGAGCAAATTGATTATCGACTTCAAAGCAAACTTAATATGATTTTTGATTCAATTCCAAGACAACTTGCATTGGAGAAAGATGTTAGAAAATTTAAGTATTCTGAAATAAAAAAGGGTGGAAGAGCGAATGAGTTTAAAGAAGGTTTTGAATGACTTGAAAAAGCCGGTTTGATTATGAGATGTTTTAATGTTAAGGCAATAGCAAAACCACTTGAATTAAATGTTGATGAGACATATTTTAAAGCATTTATTAGTGATATGGGTTTACTTATGGCAATGTATCCTATATCTACAATAAAAGATTTTTTAAATAATAATTTAGATTCAAAAAAGGGAGCTATTTTTGAAAATCTAGCTGCGATAACAATAAATAAAGCAAATCTACCTTTATATTATTTTGCTAGAACACAGGAACATCTTGAAATAGATTTTTTAATTGAAAGTAGCAATGGAATAGTTCTTTATGAAGAAAAATCAACTAATGGTAAAATGGCAGCTTCTTATCAAATTATGATAGGTAAATCTCCATATAAAGCATACAAATGTTATAAAATCATCGAAAATAATTTTGGTAAAGGAACATTTTATACATCTATCCCTCAATATTGTGCCCAATTTTTATTGGATGATATTAGAACAAATATAAATAAATTTTAAAGGCATGACATAAAATGAATAAAATTAATGAAATTATGGTGTATCTTTGTGAGAAATATCAAAAAATACATTTTTAAACTACTGTTGTTTAAACAAACTATGAATTAGTTGTATTTTAGTAAATTTTTGTAAATCAAATAACTAGATATCTATTAACTAGAATATTAGAGCAATAATTTAAAAGTAAATTTGAAAATTATTTAATAAATAAAAGCAAAAACCCTAAGCCTATCATCACTAACATTATGATAAACATGATGATTTGTAAAATTTTTACAAAACCTCTATCTTTTGTTTTTTTGAAAAGTTCTAAATCTTGTCCAGCAACATTATTTAAACTAGCACCTGTACCACTACCAGATAGTAACAAACCAACTACCAAAGCAACACCAGCTAACACAAACATTACAATTGCAATAACCAACATATTAATTAAAAATTAAAATTAACATTATCAATTATATATATTATTAAGTTGTTTTAACAAATTATAAAATCAATATATTTATTTCAGTGCAACACATTTAAGTATAATGAGTAAAATTACTCTATACATATTTACCTCAAAAATATGAGTATATTGAAGTTTGCTTAAAATCTATCACTTTTTCTAAATTAAAATAGACAAAAAAACATACAAAGATAATTTTATCTAAATATGCAATTTAAGGCTTATATGAAATTAGTTGGAAAACTAATATTTTTGTAATTTGCTTTTTTTGCAATATTTAAATAATTGTCAGCATTTATCATGCATAATTTGTGTCAAATAACCTTTTGGTTTTTTATTGGACAATTTATTAAAGAAAATATTATCTCTAAAACCAATTTTTTCATTTTCATTAATAGTGCAACCAAAATAAATCTTTTTAATGTTAGCCCACATACAAGCACATAAGCACATTAAACATGGTTCACCAGTTGTATATAAAATACAACCAGATAAATCATAAGTATGCAATTTCTTGCAATACGAACGAATGGCTTGCATTTCACCATGACATGTTGGATCATTTAATTTAATAACTTGATTGTGACCATTAGAAATGATTTTATTATCTTTAACAATTATTGGTCCAAATGGACCACCTTCATTATTTTTAATACCTTTCATAGCTTCGGCTATGGCGCAATTCATAAAATATTCATGTGATTTATTCATTTTTCAAGTACAAATTTAATCAATTTCTTAATTAACTAAACTATTATATATAGTTTTGTAAGAAGATAATTTGATTATATTTAATAGATAAACATATAAATTTTATTTTAAATGTATTAAGAAAAACTAAAAATTTCATAATACCCAATCATGGATTAGATGTTAATATAGCTAAACTATGATAAAAACTACTATATTATTTTCTCAATGAGAAACATAATGTTTGTGATAGAGTGATTGTATGTTAAGGATATCTTATTAAAACAAATAACTTTTTTGTAAATTTACTTTGTAAATTTACTTTGATAATTGATTTATTGTTAAATTAATTTTAAGAGCTATGTTGCAAAAAGTGAGCAAATTTTAACAAAAATTTAGTAAATATGTATGTATATTAATATACATACATAAAATTTAAAAAATACCTCGAACTATACATTCATAATATAGTTCTATGAAAAAGAAAGTTAAAAATGGCAATAGA
>CACXEQ010000036.1 GCA_902766725.1 uncultured Ureaplasma sp. | reverse complement strand
TGAAATTTATTTGGTAAAAAGAAGTATGTTTTGAAGCAAGATTTTAGAAATGATTTCTGGTAAAAAATGCTCACTTTTTGCAACATAGCTCTACTTTTGTACAACATTACTACCAGATTTAACATAATATACATATATAATCTTACTTACTAAAAAGAGTATATAAATAAATATGATAAATCTTTACATTGCTAAAAATAATTGTGGTAAGACAACTTTGTTAAATGACAAATTTGAAAAACTAAAAAACCATGAAAAATGTATATTTTTTCCTGTTGGTAATGAAATTCTTGCCTCAATTAATAATGAAGAAAGTAAATCTAATAATATCAAATATGAAAACCCATTATATCGAGTTATAAATGATGTCATTAAGTCAAATGAAGATCCAAAAGATGGTGAATTTGAAAAACTTAAATCAAAGTATTCATCTTTTTTAAAAAAGCTTATAGACGATTATTCTCAAAGTACTAATAGTTATGAAATAATAAATAATAAATTTGATGATATGCTCAAACAAAATTTTGATGATAATAAATTAATTCAACGTATTGATTTTCTTCCGATATTTAAAGTTAAAAAAGGAGATGATAATATTTCTACTGGTGAGTGGCAAATTTCTAATATTTTTTGTTCAATTAAGTGGCTTAAATTACTTAAAGATGATATAAAACTGCATATTTTTTTTGATGAACCAGAAACTTATTTACATCCCCAATATATAGAAATATTATGTTCAGAAATAATGGAATTAAATAACACAAAGAAAATAGATTTTTATATTGCAACACATAATCCACAAATAATAAGAAATTTAATTAATGGTGTAGAGAAAAATAAAATTGATATTTATGTGAGAAAAACCCCTTATGATGACAATTCTAAACCAAATAACATAAATGATCTTTTTGAAAAGCAAGAAAATATTTCTACTGACCAAATGTATAAAAGTGCAAATTATATATTAGCTGAAATATTCGATGTTTATACAATCGAATATTTTGATGAATTATTAGGAGAAATACATGACAGTCATAATGATGTTTATAATATGATATCTGGTCGTTCTGATAGATGATACTGCCAAAATAATCCAGACAAAATAAAAGGTTATTGTTTTGAAGATGGAAATGAATTTAGTGACAATGAATATTATCATAAAACATATATGTCTTTTGTTTGGAATTATTTTCACCATCCTTCGCCATTATATAAAGAACATCTTAGAACAACTAATTTAAGAATCAATGTTTTATTAAAAAAAAGTATAGAATGATTATGCGAAATTAAAAATAGTAAATAAATGAATATTACAAAAAAATTATTTTTTTAACATAATTCAAATAATTTAAATATATATTAATGCAAAATATCGAAAATTTATTAATTAATGTTTCAAGTTATTTAGTTCAACTACATTATTAAAGTTAGTTTTCAATGTATTAAAATCACTTTTTAATGTATTTACATCATTTTTCAATGTATTTACATCTTCTTTTAACACATTCACATCATTTTTCAATACATTTACATCATTTCGTAATGTATTCACATCACTACGAAGAGATGAAATTTCTACTTGAATTGATTTATTAAATTCTCTTTGCTCATCTCTAAATTCAACAAATCAAGCTGGTGCTTTAGGTTTGGATCTTCTTTTATTATCATCATTTTCTTTTTTAGTTCTAATTCTTTCTAAACCAATCTCATCATTAATTAATTTTTTATTTAGTTTAGCGGTTTTAATTTTATATTTAATTAATTTACTACTCATATCTCTATATATTATATATTTACATTAAGGCGATTAATTTTATTTACCTAGTACTTATAATATATTAATAATGTATTATGTAAATTTATTACTCTTTTAGATTATTAACTTTAACTAAGTTATCAAATCTATTATTCAAATTTGATATGTTATTTTCTAATCTGTCAAATCTTTGAATATTTCTCTTCTCAAATTCAACAAAACAAGCTGGTGCTTTAGGTTTAGATCTTCCTTTGTTATCATCATTTTCTTTTTTAGTTCTAATTCTTTCTAAACCAATTTCATCATTAATTAATTTTTTATTTAATTTAGCAGTTTTAATTTTATATTTAATTAATTTACTACTCATATCTTTCTATATTATATATTAACATTAATGATGTAAAAAAGCTTGAGCTATATACAGTAATCAAGAGTTGTGTTGCAAAATGATAAATTAAAATTAATATCATGAAGACTCAATTCATTTAACTAAATTACTTAATTTTTATTATTAATTTTATTAAATATTTGCTTTATTTGATCTAATGATTTATTTTCAAAATCTTTTATAGTATGTACAAATCTATGACAATTAGGGCATAAACCAACTAGATCTGTATCAATATTTGTTTCATGCTCACCATTACTAATAGGATGTAAGTGATGAACATCAATAATGCAATCATTACCATTAGCTTTTAATAAAACTTTATGACATAGTTTACACTTGGTTCCATATTTTTCTAAATACTTATCTCTTAATGTTTGAGATTGGTTATGAGATGCAATTGTTTGGGTAATTATTTTTCCTTCATTTTCAATATGTTTTTTAATATATGGATCAGCATCAATTATTTCTGATTGGAAACATCTTTATTGGTTTCAAATGTTTCAATTAGTTTCCAATTGTTACAATTTATACATTTTTTAATTATTTTACCATTTGTATTAAAATTTTTGTGTGCGGCTCACATAGACATATTATTAGTTTGATTTTCATCAAATTGATTTATCTCATCTAAACATTCAAAAATATTTTTTATTTTATATCCATGGTAATTGAAATCGTAATCTGAAGCAATTTCAAATTTAAATTTTAGTAAAGATTTTTTAGAATCTTTGTTAACTTCAAATACATATATATAGTCACCTGAATGTAATTTTGTTACAAAATGATAACGTCCAGTTTGCTCTTCTAATCAATAGTAACTATGTTGAGCATTAATGTAAGAAAAAGAAATACATCCTTTTTGAATTCATTGACGTGGATCATCATAACGATTATTAGGTTTGATTCAAATTTGATGCATATATGTGAAATTATTATATACGAATATTAAGCTTGGTTAATTTTTTTGGACCATTTTTAAAGAGGTGGATATGAAAAAAATTAACTTCAAAACAAGATTAATTTATGCT
>CACXEQ010000035.1 GCA_902766725.1 uncultured Ureaplasma sp. | reverse complement strand
TGAAATATGAACATCAAATGCAATTAATTGAATTGTATTTATTTAAGCGAAGCAAACTGTATAATTTAGTTAAGTTAGGCGAACATTTTGGGACTTAACTCTTAAAAAATAATAAATAATGAATAAAATTAAATCACTATTCATCTATGAATCATCAAATGCTTTAGATTATTCATGTTTTTGAAATGTAGAATTTATCTCATTAGATTCAAAATGATTCGGCATTTTATAATTTCCAAATTCATCAAATATTTCGTTTTGCTCATCAACATATAAAAAAACATCATTTTTTTTAGAAACAATTTTACTATAGTTGTGATATATGTTATTCTTTTTCATTTTTTTAGACATTTTATCTAACTCCATATAGTATAAATGAATTATCCAAATTTGTTTCAATAATTTTAACTATATTTGGTATACGATAACAACTATATAGGTAGGCATAATGACCTTCCATAATTAAATCATATAACTTATCATCACTTTTTATCAATTTAACTTTTAAACCTAATTCTTGACATTTATAAAAATCATAATGTCTATCATGCATTTTTGTTTTAGTGAAAGAACATAATTCGTTAATTATTTTCTTAATTTGTTTTTTCTGATTTAAATCATCCTTAAACATTACTTTAAGTCATTTTTTAACTATATTTTTGGAACATTCAATACTTTTTTTACACTGATTGATAAATGTTGGTCTATACTGTTTAATAATTTCTCTTCAAATTAATGATCTGTTAGGATTTTTTTCAATATCATTAATTGCATCTTCAAATTCTTTAATGACTCCTTGGCAAGGAACACCAAAATATTATGGATCAAATGGTCCAAGAGAAGAAGATGGTAGCATCAAGATTTCTTTTGATGCACATGCAATCATTGTACCAGCTGACATACATAAATGAGGGACAATGACTCGAATATTATCTCTAAATTGTTTTTTTAAATATTCAACTATGAATTCAGTTGCAGTTGTTGCACCACCAGGTGTTTCAATTATTAAATCTAAACCTTTATTTTTATCATCAAATTTTGCCAATGCAGATACAAAACCATTCATGTCAATTTCATTAATAAATAAATCTGGATTCTGCTTTAAACTTTGTAAAAATGGAGAATAATAATATATTGTATTTCGGTTGTTTAATTTTGCAATTTTGTCTAATAAAACTACTCTTTTTTCCTTACAAAAAGTATCAATCTTTAATTTAGAAGTATTTGATTGATTAAAATTAAAAAATTCATTATCTAATTTTGTTATTACTTCATTTCATGTCATATGTGTTTATTATAATATTAAAATCGTTAATACTTGTTCAATTAAATATATTTATCCACTTTAATTATTTACAATTATTTACACAATAATCATGTTCCTGTGCCTATGTAAATATACAGACATAATAAATTCTATTTTACATATCTTTTACATATCTTTAAATTTAATAAATCAAACTATGGATAAATTA
Source organism: uncultured Ureaplasma sp. (assembly GCA_902766725.1). GTDB lineage: Bacteria > Bacillota_I > Bacilli_A > Mycoplasmatales > Mycoplasmoidaceae > Hennigella. The sequence continues at coordinate 15,896 of CACXEQ010000035.1, read as the reverse complement.
CATTATTTTACTATCATATTCTTTTAACAAAATTAACAATAATTAGCACTTAAATGTTATGAGTGCTAATTTTTATGTATAATTACTTTGAGGTTAAAAAATGGAATTTAATTTTCAAAATCAAAATAATAATAAAGATATATTGAAACAATTTGGAAGAAATATTACTAATGAAGCAAGAGAAAATAAAATAGATCCTATTACTGGAAGAGAAAAAGAAATAAGAAGAGTCATTGAAATTATTTCCCGAAAAACAAAAAATAATCCAGTTTTAATAGGTGAACCTGGAGTAGGAAAAACTGCTATTGTTGAAGGATTGGCACAAAGAATAATCAATAAAGATGTTCCAAATAATTTATTAAATAAAGAAATATATGAATTGTCTTTGTCAAATTTAATAGCTGGAGCAAGTTTTCAGGGTCAATTTGAACAAAGATTAAATAATGTTATCAAACAAATTAAAGAATCAAATGGTAATATCATTCTTTTTATTGATGAAATTCATCAACTTGTAGGTACTGGTAGAACAACAGGTGGAACAATGGATGCTGCCAATATTTTAAAACCAATGATGGCTAGAGGTGAAATAAGAATTATTGGAGCAACAACAATTAATGAATATAGACAATATATTGAAAAAGATAGCGCATTAGAAAGAAGAATGCAAAAAATATTGGTTAATGAACCAACTAAAGAAGAGGCACTTACAATAATGAGGGGATTAAAAGAAAAATGAGAATTGTTTCATCAAGTAAAAATTCATGATTCTGCATTGATAGCTGCAGTCAATTTATCAGATAGGTATATAACTGATCGATATTTACCTGACAAATCAATTGATTTAATTGATGAAGCAGCAGCAAAAGTTAAAACACAATTTCATTCTCTGCCGCCTGAATTAGATAAAAGAAATAGACAAATAATTTATCTTGAAACTGCTAAAATTGCACTTAGCAAAGAAGATGATGAAAAATCAAAAAAGACATTATCTGATATTGAAAATCAACTTTCAGATTTAAAAAAAATCCAAGACAAAGAATTAAAAAAATGAAATAAAAATAAGCAGCAACACAAAACTATTAATGATTTAAAAACTAAATTAGATGAATGCAAATTATTGGTAGAGAGATACCAGCAAGATGGAGAATTTGAACAAGCAAGTAAACTTTTATATGAACAAATTCCTAATTTAAAAAAAGAAATTAAAAAACTTGAACAAGATTTTGAAAAATCATCAACCACATCTTCTTTTTCAGACTCTGTTACTATTAATGAAGTGGCAGAAGTTATTTCAGAAACAACAAATATTCCACTAAATAAATTATTACAGACTGAACAAACTAAGTTAAATAATTTGCCAAATGAAATCAAAAAAAATGTGATGGGGCAAGATGAAGCAGTAAATTTAGTATCAGCAGCAGTTTTAAGAGGTCGAGCTGGAATTAATGATCCAAATCGTCCTATAGGTAGTTTTTTATTTTTGGGTCCTACTGGCGTAGGAAAAACACAATTAGCAAAAGCATTAGCTTTAAGTATGTTTGATTCTGAAAAACAAATGATTAGATTTGATATGTCTGAATATATGGAAAAACATTCAATTAGTAAGTTAATTGGTGCTCCTGCAGGTTATATTGGTTATGAAAATGGTGGTATTTTAACTAGTGCTGTGAGAACCAAACCATATTCCGTTATTTTATTTGATGAAATTGAAAAAGCCCACAATGATGTTTTAAATATTCTTTTACAAGTATTAGATGATGGTCAATTAAAAGATAATCATGGTAGATATGTTAATTTTAAAAACACAATAATAATTATGACATCTAATATTGGAGGTCAAGACATTTTAGATGGTGATAAACAGAAAGCATTAGATGCATTAAAAGCAAAGTTAAGACCTGAATTCATCAACAGAATAGATGAAATAATCATTTTTAATCCCTTGACTAAAACAACAATAAGAGAAATTGTTATTAATAAATTGAAAAAATTATCACAACGACTCACTGATCAAGATTATGTAATTGATTTTGATAAAAAACTTATTAATTGAATAACAGAACAAGCTTATGATCCTATTTATGGAGCTAGACCAATTAAACGTTTTATACAACACAATATAGAAAATACATTGGCTAATGAGATTATCGCTAATAATTTGCAAAAAAATAAAAAATATGAACTAAGTTATGATAATAAAACTAAGAAAATAAATATTTATCCATATGGTAGCTAATGATTGAATTATCAATCGATTGGTTTTTTATTATGCATTAATAAATAAGTATTAGTTTTGCTAAATGGTTTTGAACCAAAAAAACCATTAAAAGCACTTAAAGGACTAGGGTGTGCTGAGGCAATAATCAAATGGTCTTTTTTATTAATTAAATATGAAATTTTTTGAGCTCTTTTACCTCATAAAATAAAAACAATATTTTTTAATTTTTTATTTAACATTTTAACAATATCAGAACTAAATATTTCTCAACCATGATTAGCATGACTATTACTTAAGCCAGCATTTACAGTCAAAACAATATTTAATAACAATACACCTTGTTTAGCTCAGTGTACTAAAGTTTTATCAGCATGGATATAACCAATATCATTTTTTAATTCTAAAAAAATATTGGCTAAACTTTTTGGAACAGGTACATCATTATTAACAGCAAATGCTAAACCATTAGCATAATTAGGTGTTTGATATGGGTCTTGACCAACTATCACTACTTTTGTTTCATTAATATCAAAATAATTAAAACATGCAAACACGCGATTGGGTGTGGGATAAACTGCATTTATTTTTTCTTGACTTGCAATAAAATTTATTAATTGCTTAAAATATGGTTTAGACTTCTGTCTAGCAATATATTCATTTCAGTCCATTAATTATATTTCGATTGTTGTTAATATATCTTTAACATCAACATAATTATCTTTGTCTTTACTAAATAAAAAACCTAAAAATTTTAATAAATTTTTACTATGATCATTTAATTTGGTTAAATCTTGTACAAATCCTTGATCCCCAAGTTTTTTGAATAAATTATTGAATTCATTATTTATTTTCTCAACTTTTAATGTGTCAAGACAAAAACTAGTAAAATTCTTATCATTACCATCGATATTAATTTTAAATTCACGTTGTTTAAACATAGTTTCATCATTTGTAATTTGCAAAAAATATGCAGGAAAAACATTACCAATATCTCCAATTGTAACTCTATTACGATTAGAAGCTTTATCAATATCTTCATCACTTGCTTTATTACCATCAATTGTTAAATCGACAACTTCTTTTAATGCATAATTTACAAGCAAAATAAAATCATTACCATGTAAATCTTGTAATCTTTCATCCACTATATTATCATCATTGTATTTTGGTAAAATAATAACATTAGATTCTTTTGGAAAGTTATAAATAAATGACTTATATTTAGGTACACACATATCACTAGTTTCATTAGTGAATTTGGGCATATTTGTTTTTCAAGCATCACCAATTGTTTTAGTAATTTCATAACTACTTGAATAATAATCTTTTAATAAATAACCACCGTTTTTTTTGGGATTTACATAAGATTTAACAAATTGCTTGGCACCAATAACAATAGGAACATTTTCATAATTAAAAATTCTATAAAAATAAGTATAATTTTTGCCATCAACAATTTCTGATTCTTGACTTGAAGAAACAGAAGTAAAATAAACTTTATTAACATTGGGATCTTGACACAATTTTCACTGAGATTCGTTAGAATTGCAATATAAAAGATGTCTAATTCTTTTTGACAAAATTAATCCTTTATCTTTATCATTTACATAAGAAACAATAGGAAAATATCTATCTTTAAAATTATAATTAACCATTACTGGACGTAAAGATGCATTTGCTTGCGCTGATCCAGCATTAGATAAAGCAGCAAAATTCGCTTCAATGAATTTTCTTTTAGTAACCTCATCATTAGTATAATTTATTCCAAAATTTAAATCGCTTTTTCCTCATGCAATTTGAAGATTAGTATCATCAATATTATTTAACTGACTCGCTTGATATTGCAAACCATAATTAATATATTTTGACAAATTAGATGAAATAGTCCCAATTAAACGAGTGTTAGCAGATAAAATATTATTTTTATAACTATAAATAGGCATTTTGGCTATAACATTTTTATTTTGATCATATTTTTTTGCTTCATTAGTCCAAGAATAAATAGTTGAAGATGAATCATATCAACCTGCATTTGTATTTGCATAATTACCTAAATAATCATTATTTTTGCTATTTTTTTTGTCAGCAAATCATTGTTGTGGTTGAGCATATGAATAAAAATGTTTACCTTCTACATCAATAGCATAATTAGATTGCAAATTAATGTCTTCATTATTTAAATTAACTAATAATGACACATTATCTAAATCTCTAATATAATCCTCATCATTTTTTAAAAAAGTAGAGTATGGATTGTTAGGATTATGTATATCTATAGAACCAGTAGCAAGTGGTGACTGATATCCTCATTTAGGTGAACAACTACAACCTGTTAATAAACTTAATGGAATTGAAAAACTATTATATAAACAACCAAGCATTATTATTTTTTTTAATTTCATCATAATCTCCTTAAAATTACAATTCTTGAAAAACACCACAATTATCTAAAAACATTGGAATGTCTTTTGTTATACCATTTCGGTGTTTAGCAATAATAAAAGTAATTCTCTTAAAATTATTAGCATTACTTAATTTGGTATCAAAATCTTGATTTTTAATTTGATAATCATTTTGATCAATAAGTTTATTGGCATTGTCATCTTGTTTGTGCAAAAAGCAAACCAAATCAGCATCTTGTTCTAATGAACCAGATTCACGCAAATGAGATAATTGAGGGATTATTGAACCTTCAGCAGCTCTGGACAATTGGGCAAGGGCTACTATAGGTACTTTTAATTCTCTTGCCAATAATTTTAACATTCTTGAAATTATAGAAACTTCTTGTTGTCTATTAAGTTGCACCCCTTTAGTTCTTGGACCATGTAACAATTGCAAATAGTCAATTACAACTAATTTGATATTATATTTTTGATTTGTTTTAAGTTGTTTTAGTTTTGATTGTATATCAACAATATTTTCACCGGCAGAATCATCAATTAAAATAGGTAATTTAGCCAATTCGGAACTTCCTTGCTTAACATTAATTCAATCTAATTCTTTTAATTGCCCACTTCTTAATTTACTAGAATTAACACCAGTTTCCATTGATATTAATCGCTGATATAATTGTTCTTTTGCCATCTCTAAACTAAAAATAATTACTTTATCGGTTTGATCCTTACCTTGTTGTTTTATTTTTTTAGCAGCTCTTAAAATAAAATTTAAGCCCATAGCTGTTTTACCAACTGATGGTCTTGCTGCTAAAATAATTAAATCTCCAGGTTGAAAACCATTTGTAACTTTATTTATATTGTTAAATCCAATATCAGTACCAGTTATATCTTCTCCTTTTTCTCGTAATGCAGTCAATTTTTTCATATATGAATTAGTAATTTGATCCATATTAGCTAATTGATTAGTATGTTTGGATTGAATAATATCCATAAACTCAGTTGTTAAATCAAATATTTGGTTATCATATTTAGCAAAATCAATTTTTGTAGCAATTATTTTGTTTGCAAAAATATCAAGTTGTTTTTTAATACTAGCATTTTTAATTATTTCTAAATTAGTTTTTAAATCTTCCTCATAACTAAAACCAATTGATAATTCTTCCAAATAATCCTGTCAATTAGAAAATTGATATGATGAATTATTAGCGATAAAATCAGTGATAATACTTTTATTAATTTGTTTTGTTGAAGTGTATAAATCATAAATAACTTTATATAAAACTCTATTTCTTTCATCAGCAAAATCTGTATAAGATAAAACAGACATACAAATATCAACAACATTTGGATTTGCTAAAATAGATATTAATACTTCCTGCTCACACCTAATTACATATTGATCAATTTTATTACCAATCATAATATTATTCCTTAGTAACATTTATTAATAATGATGCATTAATTTTTTTATACAAATTAACAATAATTTTTGATTGACCTAAGCCATAAGTTTTACCAGCTGGCAAACATGACTTCTCAAGTTTAATGTTGTGATCAGAAAATAATTTATCAATAATTTGTTTGTTAGAAATGCTACCAAAAACTGTTGTATTATTAGCTTTGAGTGTAAAATTTAAAGATAAAGATTCAATTTTTTCCTTCAACTTATTTGCATTAGCAATTAATTGATCAATAACTTGTTTTTCATAAGAAATTTGTTTATCTAAAATTTCTAAACTCCTTGATGAAACTTTCACTGCTTTACTAGTACTTAATAGAAAAGATGCATATCCATCTTTAACATCAACAATAGTATTTTTCTTTCCTATTTTTTTTATATCTTCTAATAAAATAATCTTCATTTTATTCGTATTCTTTTATAAATGGTAATAAAGCAACAATCCGTGCTCTTTTAATACTATTAGCAATCATTCTTTGATGTTTTTGACATAAACCAGAAATTCTTCTTGGAACAATTTTACAATTAGGAGTTAAATATTTTTGTAATAATTCCACATTTTTATAATCAACATAGTAAATTCCCTTAGCACATAATTTACAATAACGTTTTTTTATTATCTTTTTATGTTTTCTATTATTTGTTCTTTTTCTTTCCATAATTATTTACTTTCCTCATTAATTCAATCTAATTCACCTGGTTTATCTTCTTGCTTTATTGGTTGCTCATCATTTTTTGTGAAATTAGCATCTGTATTAACACCCATTGTGGCAAAATTGTCATTTACAGAGGCAAGCTCAGTTTTTTGACCATCTTGTTGTGTTTGTTTTGCTCTTTTGATAACTAATTTAATTGCATCAATAACAATTTCTGTAACATAAATATTTTTCCCGTCTTTATTTACATAACTCCTTCTATTTAATTTACCATCAATAACTACACAATCACCTTTTTTAATATAAGTAGCAATATAAGTTGCAGTACTATTTCATGCTACACAATTAAAAAAATTAGTATGTTCTCTACCTTGAGTATTATCATTACATGCAATAGTTAAATTAGTTAATGCTTTGCCTGTTGATGTTTGTTTAGCTATTGGATCAGCTGTTAAATTACCAACTAAAAAAACTTTATTCATTATTTGTTTCCTCCTTAATGTTATCGACTAGTACTTTTTGTTGTTCATCCACTAATTTGTTAGATACATTTGTTTCCACAGATTCTGCAGCTTTTTTAGCTAACATTTTTTCTTCAAATTCTTTTTTCTTTTGTTCATAAATTTGAGCTCTTTTTTTAGCCTTTTCTACTTTTTTAACATTATGAGATGCTCGGTAACCATAATTATGTTCAAGATTAATAATTAAAAATCTTAAAACATCTTTATTAATTAAAGTAAGTCTATTAAATTCTCTAATTAATTTAGGATCATTACAACTAAATGTTAAAACATAGTAGTAACCTTGAATAATTTTTTTAATTTTATATGCTAATTTTTTAAGACCTAAAAAATCAACTTTTAAATCTTTTACACCATCTTTTAACAAATTTTGACAATTGGCAGAAACCTTATTAGCATCATCCTCAGACAATGTTCCATCTATTACTATCATTATTTCATAATTTGTCATTATTCTATTTATTTTCTCCTTGGGATATTGACTACAAAAACTCTATAGTCTAGAGGCAATAAATTAATAATTAATATTAATATAGCAAAGATATTATATATGCATTTATTATTAAAGTTGTATTAAAATATTTGAAACAAGCATATATTATTTAATTTTGATCATTACTAATAGTTTTATTATTCATTTTTATGATTTCAATTAATTTTTCAATACCATATTCTTTCTTATCATTTTTTTTAGATAATTTACTAAATTCCAATAAATCTTTATTATAAGTTGCACAATAACCAGCTATTAATTTATATTTAGAGTTTTTGTTGATTTTATTTAAATTTTCATTTAATGTTAACATCTTCGGTTCTGTATTTTTATCAATATTTTTTTCATTTCTACCTTTTACTTCAATAATAAAAGCAGTTTTTAATTTTTCGTTAATTAAAATATAATCAGGAAAAAATTTACATTTTTTAAAACTATCTGGATCAAAATATTCAATATAAAAATCTTGATTTTTATCATATATATTTGTTCCATTTTTAAAAACATGAATCTCGTCATCATTTTTAAAATTACGTAAAATATCATCACAAAATTGTGTTTCAAATGTTGATCATATTTTTTCATCTTTATTTGGTAACATTCCAAAAGTAAAATGATTTTTGCACTTTTTAAAATATTTTGTATTGCATTTATAATCACTAGGTAAATCATACTTTTCACAACATAACTTTAAATTTTTTTGTATTTGTGAATTAAAAAGTAAATCAATCTTTTCAAAAATTGTATAAGTGTTGTTATCAAATAATGATTTAGATGAATTGTAAATCATTGCTATATAGAAATCTTTAATCGATCTATTTATTTTTTGCATGTTGTTTTGGATATTAATAAAAATTTTTTTACATTTTTTATGCTTACTAATAATTAACAAATAGTCAATATAATATTGAAATAAAGTTTTAAAATTAAAATTGATTTGGGACTGTCTTTCCTTCTTCCCATTTTTTAAATCATCACAAAATTCATAAGTATCGAATTCGATTATATTTTTACTATCAATTGAAACATTAGTATAAATTGGCTGAATTACAATATCATTCAAATTCATAAACTTATCAACAAAATCTGGATTTTCAAACAATTGATTAGCAATTTTTTCACATATAAGATCGTAATCAAAATTTTTATTTTCTTGATAAACTAATTTATTAATCGAAAATTCACTTTGTTTAACATAAGGACAATCAATTCTGGGGACATTTTCTATTTTACCATCTATAACTAATGGTGATTCTTTTTTAATAATATTTTCATACTTTTTATCATTAGTGTAAACATAAGCATAATCAATTAATGGATTGTTATAAATTTTAAAAAATGAATTTCTTAATATTCTACCTAATGTTTGAATATTAAAAGATTTAACATTACTATCTCTTAATCTAACCAACATATTTGCTCTTGGTACATCTCAACCTGTTGCAACAGCAATTTTAAAAATTAAAATTTCAATTGATGAATCATTTTTAGTTATTTCTTTTATATCGTTGATCGTTTTATAATTATTCAATCAAAATGCTAAATTATATTTTTCTGAATAACCATATTTTTCAAAAATTTTTTTTAATTTATTTCTTAAATGATTTTTATCTAATTGGAGTATTTTTTCATCATTAGGTATTTGAACTAGCATTAATGGGAGTTTATGAATATTTCTTTTTTTATATTCAGATTTTATTGTCTGTTGTTTTTTAATAGCTATATTTATTAAATCTTCTAAATTATCTAAGTTACAATTTACTAATTTTTTATCATCAACATTATTTAATAAAACTCTAGGCTTAATAGCAAATTCTGCAATTACATCTTCATATGATATTTCATAATCAACTTTGATATCATTTTCTTTTAGTGTAGCTGAGACTCTAATTATTTTAAATGGATCTAATTGCTTAATAACTTGATTCTTAACTGTGTCATTTTCTTTTCTTTTTTCATATTCACGATGAGCTTCATCAATTATTAAAATAATTTTTTGTTTTTTGTTTTTAGTATTATTAATAATTCTAAAAATATTATTGTTTTCAGTGTTGATATTTGTTAATGTAGTACCTGATGAAAACATCTGTCAACCAAGAAAATAAACAGTATTTGGTTCAAAATAATTTATATATTGTAAATCTAATTTCTTATTCTTATTAGTTCCAATATAACTTGTAGAAAAACCATTAAATAAATTATTTTCCAAATATGTTGATATTTTCTCATAATTTTGATAATCAATTTTACCTTGTGATGGTGAAATAAAAACAAATGTTAAATTATTCTGATTCAAATAATTATTCTTGAATAAATTATCAATAATAGAACCTAAAATATATGTTTTGCCTGCACCTGTAGGAGCTTGGAGATTAAATTCGTTTTTATTTTGAACAATTAAATAATCAAGTGCAAAATCAATAGCTTTTTGTTGAAAATCTAATTGTTTAAAATTGAATTTGGTATTAATCATGGTAATTTTTAATTGATATTTCTTTATCGAATTCATTTTTACATAATTGCTGCATAGAATTTATTTCCTCATATTGTCCATTAATTTTATGAATAAATTTTGTTTGCAAATATTTAACATGATTATTAGTTAAATATGGTTGAGATTTACTATATATCCAGTCAAACTTTTGACCATTAGAACCAATACCTTTTATTACTCTATATAATCTTTCTCAACAAGTATCTTTAGCAATATTATTTTCATTATTTGTACATAAAATAAATCTTCTATTGCCACCATCTTCTTGATTTAATTCCATAACAGCCTGACCTGTAGTTCCTGAACCAGCAAAGAAATCTAAGATTGTTGCATTTTTATTAAAATATGCACCTAAAATAAACTTCAGCAATTCAGGATTTTTTGGGTTATTGAAATTTTTATTTAATAATATTGATGATAAAATTGATGTTCCATTATTAGAAGAAAAACCAAGTACAGATTCTAATGGGTATGTTAATAATTTTTGAAAACATGAGTCAACATAAATTTTTGGATATATTTTTCATTTATTTTTAATTTTTATAATATCTAATAAATTATTCTTTAATAATTGCTTTATTTCAGTAATCCCACGACATCAACACCCAAGTATATTTCCTTTCCTTAAGGGTGGGTATATAGCTACATAACCTTGCGACAATAAATTTTTATTTTCTTTATAAACATCATTCAAAGTAGAATTAATGTTTTTTTGCTTTTAATAAATCATATTGATCATCTATAATAATGTCTTTATTTTTTTGATTAAAATAAACCACATAACCCATTGTTGGTCTATCACATAAACGTTCATGACCAAATGATGTGTCTAAGGAATAATCGCGATAATATAATTGATTTTTTTCATCTACTAATAATTTTTTTTCTTGAGTACCTTTAATGTAAAGTATTTTATTACTGCTTATGTCATTTTTACTATAAACCAATATATATTCATGATTTTTTTGAAGATTTTTTGCACCAAATTGATAATTTTTTTTAGATCATATAATATTACCAACAAAATTCTCTTCTCCAAAAATTTCATCGCATAACACTTTTAAATAAGCTTGTTCATTATCGTCAATAGAAATAAAAATAACTCCATTGTCATTCAAAAGATCCTTAGCAATTTTTAATCTTTTTTGCATAAATGACAATCATTTAGAGTGCTTATATGTATCATCTTTAGAAATAAAAACATCATTATATTTAAAATCATTATTTCCAGTATTATATGGAGGATCAATATAAATTACATCTACTTTGAAATGGATTAATTTAAAAAAACTTAAAGTATGATAGTTGTCTCCTTCAATAATTAAATGATTATTTTTTTCTAAAGAATTAATATCATATTTTTTATCCTCACATAACCCAACATAGTTTTTATCAAGTTTTTCATCTGTTTGTTCAAAATTCAAAACTAAACCTAGTTTATCATTTAAAATTTTATTTTTTAAATATATAATTTCATTATTAGTAAAACCATCTTTATTTGTAAAGTGGTTTATTTTATTGAATAACTTTGTTTTATCTATTTTTAATGATTCATTATCATCAATTTCAATAAATTTATCATGATTTTTCATATTAAACTATTTATTTATATGTTATCATAAAAATTAATTATGTTTTAACGATATAAATCATTAAATTAAAATATTGATATAAACAAATGTTTATAATTTTGTAATTTATTAATTAAAAGCAATACAATATATTTCACAATGATTAAAATAAACAAATATTCATTTATTAGTTTAAGTTTATTATTACCATTATCACTCGTTTCCTGTAGTAATATTAAATGAGATGGTTTAATAGCATTACCAACTATTGTTTTAAATATAAATGAGCAAGAAAAAATTTTAAATGGTATTAAAGACAAATATTTAAACGATGATACATTATCTTACAATAAACTAACTATTCCTAAGTCAGTAGAAAAAGTTACTAATTTTATTAATAATAATGATGAACAATCTACCTTAACAAAAATTAAAAAAATAGATTATGAACTAAATTGTTTATGCCAAAATTTTTTATCCCCAACATTTGCAAGTTTAATAAATTTAGAAGAAATTATTTTTCCGCCTAAAATTACTAATTTAGAACAACAATGTATTACTAATTGTAATAATCTTAAATTACTTGATATTAGTAATTTAATAGAATGTCAATGTTTAGTTAGTACTAATTGAATAAGTAATGTATCTTTAATTGGTACAATAATTTGTGATTCGTCTCAAAAGAAATATGTTGATCAATTAATAGAAAATAATCAAAAAGTTTTTCAAAATTGAACCATCACAATAAAATAAGAAATTATTTAAATATTTCATCCATCAATTGATATTTAGTCATATTTATTCTTTGATAAAAAGCAATAACTTTAGGATTAGCTTGAATTTGTGTTAATGTTAATTTATTAGTTAATTGTAAATTTTCTAATGACTTAATTCTTGATAAAGCTGTATACAATATACCATGAGATAAAAAATTATTCTTTTGATTTAATTTAAGAACAATGTTTCCTAAAGTTTTTCCTTGAGCTTTATGAATAGTTAAACCATAAGCTAATTTTAAAGGATATTGTTTTAATAAACCAATATATTGATCTTGAACTATCGTATTAAAAATTAACTTTGGTTTCTTATATAGTTCATATTGGCAATTATATTTGTGAAGATGAACAATTTTATTATTTTTAATTAATTTTACAACTACTTTTTCTGGATCACAACTTATAACATAAGCTAAATCACCATTAACAAAACGTCTATTTTTATTTTTAACTAGTTTATCATTTTTAGTAAACATTACTAATGCTTGAGGTTTCAAATACAATGATCTAACAAATCCTAGATCATCAAATTTTAATATCTTCTTAGAAAGATCATGTCTTATTTCATGATCATAATAAGCATTAATTTCAATAGACTGACCCTTAATTTTATTTAACATTTTTTTGTTGTAATAATCAACTTGTTTATTTGTTTGACATAAAAAAGTAATATTATTTTTTGATAATAAATTGTTCTTTAGTGCTTTATTAAAATAGTTAATGGCAATAGATAAATTCTTATTTTTTCTAATTAATTGTAAATATTTAAAATATATATTATTTTCTTGTCTAAAATTATGCTTTAATTCCACTATTTTAAAATGCAATTGATATCATAAACTAGATTCAAAAGCGAAACCATCTGTTGTCTTATATATTTTTTTTAGTATTTTTAATTCATTTTTATTAATGATTGGTGGTAATTGATAAAAATCTCCTACAACAATTAATTGAATATCATTACCAAATCTACGAAAATAATTTGCTTTAGAGATAATTTTTATGATATATTCAAAAATATCAATTCTTACCATTGAAATTTCATCAATAATAATGACATCATATTTTGCTATTATTTTAACTAAATCCATCTTAATAGGATAATTATTAGTAATAACATTGCTAATATTAAACAACTTAAAAACATCATGAATTGTTCCTAATAAATCATCTTCTTTATCTTTAGTTAAATTATTGGTTGCAAATCCAGTAAAACAGCATTTAATAACATGTAAATTTTTACAGTAATTTTTTGCATAATAATCAACAAGAAAAGTTTTACCACATCCTGCAGGACCAGTAATAAAAATATGTGAATAATTTTTTAATATCCTTAAAGCATTTTTTTGCTCATTCAATATCAACATCAATTATAAATATTACTTATAACATATTTCTATAGTGATATAGATAACAATTCTGGTTTATCACCAGTAGAATTGTTGTAAACCACAAATGTAGCATTAAATCATTCATCTAAACCAACGAATGATTCAAAATTAGTAGATGTTTCTTTTGATCTTCACACAATATTGTCAATATCAGTTGTAAAATCTGCTAAATAAAGACCAGTTGTTGTTAATGCTAATAAATAATTATTAGCAACAACTATAGAATTGATTTTAATATTTTGATCATTAGGTAAACTAATATCAACTAATTTGTTATTTTGTTTATCATAAATATATATTGATTTTTGTGATTGATTATTAGGTTTAGTTAAGAAAAAAAGATAAGAATTATTACCATCTAAACTACTATCACAAATAATTTCCATTCTTGGATCATATGAAACAGCACCATTACCTAAGATTACTTGATTTAATTGTTTTGTGGCAAGGTTAAAAGAAAACATATTGTCATTTGTAGATAATAATAGTTCATTATTTTGTTTATCAAAATAATGATTTACACAACTAAAAATATTAAAATTTGTATCATGGTCAATGTCTTGTCATGATTTACCATTATCAAATGAAATCAATGGTTTTGCTCAATTTGCTGAAGAACAATATGCAAATCATATATTATCTTTTAAATAAACAACATTATCAAAATTACCATTCACATATGATGGAGTAGAACCATCTTCATTAACAATAGTACATCTATGCCAAATTAAATTACCATTAGTTTCTTGAGTAGCATAAATTAATCCTTGATAATTACTACCAGCAATAACTCATACATTATCATTATAATCTGCAGTTGTATATTGACCTCATACTATATCCCCACCATCAAAAATAGGTTCGTTGTATGTTATTCCTCCATCATTTGATATATAGAAACCCAAATTATGATTTGTAATAATAATAACATTTGGACCATTAGCAATTACATCTACAATATCACTAGTTATTGTTACATCTTGTATCATAGAGTCATCAAAAAATTTTATGTTGGAATTTGTAGATAAATTCTTTTTGTAAATAATATGATTATTATTATCAATTATTCAAGTACAATTATTCTTAGGATCATTTTTAACAATATAGTTAGAAGACAAATAATCAGATATAAAATTTTGATCAACATTTGAATATGCACTACATGAAATTTTTATATTATCAACAACATAACTACCATAAATAATTAATCCATCACTATTAAGAGAATATTCATTTAGTTTGCTAGATAAAAGTTTATCACCAACAAATATAGTAACAAAACCAAACTCATAATTATTTTCAAGTGCAATATCAACACTATAATCTTGACCAGCAATAGCTTTATTGTCAGAAACAATTAATTCACAACCTGGACTACTATTAACTGTAACATCATATGTTTTTTTAACTATAACTTTAGTTGTTAGTTTAATAGTAATGTCTCCTGTGATTTTAGCAGCTGGAATAGTTAATTGTGTTTTGTTTTCATTAAAAGAATAATCTTGCTCAGCAAGTTGAGTTTCACCAACAGTTATTTCAATACTATCAAATTCATATCCATCATCATATTTGATAGAAACTATATATTCTTCATTAGACTTAGCTTGGTCTTTTCCATCTAATTTACAATTGTCAGTTTTTTCTAAAGTAACATCATATGTTTGAACTATAGCTTTAGTTGTTATTTTAATATTGATGTTTCCTGTGATTTTAGCAGCAGGAATAGTTAATTGTGTTTTGTCTTCGTTAAGATTAAAATCTGCTGGATCAAGTTTATTACCACCAATAGTTATTTCAATATTATCAAATTCATAACCTTCTGCATATGTGATAGTACCTTGATATTCCTGATTTTCTGTAGCTTTTGCACTACCTTTTCATGTAAAAGAAATATCATCTATATTATTAACAGTGACATTAT
>CACXEQ010000034.1 GCA_902766725.1 uncultured Ureaplasma sp. | reverse complement strand
TTTAAATTAATACATTTATTCATGCAATAAACGGTGTTCACAAATCTGACAATATCTATTGCCATTTTTAACTTTCTTTTTCATAGATCTATATTATGAATGTATAGTTCGAGGTATTTATTAAATTTTATGTATGTATATAAAATACATACATATTTACTAAATTTTTGTTAAAATTTGCTCACTTTTTGCAACATTACTCGAATTTGTTAAAAATTTGTACACTTATATTAAAACATTCAATTAATCCTAAGTTAATATCAAATAGTGTATAATATTATTGTTGTAAGGTGTTATATACACATTTTTTTAAGGAGAGTTAAGATATGAAATTTATATCTATTAAATTGAAGACTATTGTGCCAACTTTTATCACAATTTCATCAGCTGTTCTAACATTATCTTCATGTGCAAAAAACAAAGATGAATTGCCATATGATAGTTTGGTTGAATATGATAAAGAATTTGGTTATGATGCAGCTAAATATGCTAGATTGGTTAAAAGTTTTACAAATGCATATCAAGATAAAATTACTCGTCAAGCAGATTCAATTCATAAACAATCTGAAGAATTTATATCTAAATCTATGCTTAGATTTAAAAATGAAATTGATCATTTAAATCAAGCATTTAATCTAAAACAAAAACAAAGTAATGTTCAACTTAGTTGAACATCTAAAAGTGACGCCTTGTTATCATATGCTTATAACTCATATAAAATTGTTTTATCTTCTGAAACTGAAGATTGAGAAGTTACTCTCAATAATATATATACTTCTTACTTAAATACTCTTAAAATAAATATGGATAATCTCAATATATCAGAAGAAGATCAAAAGGAACAAATTAAGAATTTTAGTGGTACATTTGCTGTCGTTAAAGTTAATGCGAAAATTAAATATGGTACTGTTATAGAAGCATTACCATATGTTAGAAGCTGTTTAGATAATGCAATTATTTCTATTAATGATAAGTGCTCTTATTTGGCTACTGCTGATCAATTAAAGAGATTTTTAGATAATTTTAAAATTGAAACAATTGCTTCTCCTGCTGATAAATATTATTGAGATCAATTAAAAATAGATGAAAATTTTGGTAGGAGCAAAAGTGATCGAGTTGATATTTCTAAGTATCTTGAACATATTTTTGTCTTTAGAGAAAAAATTAACTCTGATATTTCTCCAATTGATTCAACTCTTGAAGAAATCGATAAACAATCCTATGGTGAACCAATTGTACCAACCGAGGATAAATTAAAAGGCGATTTAATACAAGGATTTGAACTTACACCAATATTGAAAGGGATGACTGAAGATCCTATAACTAATACTTATGGTATTTTAATAGACTGAGAATTAATTAACAAAAAAGATAAGGACAAACCAAATAAATCATCTTTAACAGCTCATTCATCAGTTATTAAAAAAGAATTGAATGTAGAAAAAGATCTTATAAAAAATGATGCAAAAAATGGGACATCTGATAACTATTTAACTGTTGTCGATAATTATAATTCAACTCCAGATGAAGACAAACAATTTTCAGAATATATTTTACCTATCACTAATGATTTTGAAATTCAAAACCTTAAAGCAACATATTTAAATGATTCAGCAAAAAATAAAATTACTTTTGCGTTTGATGTTGATGAAAAACTTGCTTATGACACTTATTTGTTACTTTATGGTTTTTACAAAGATAAAGATAATCCAGATAGTGAGGAAATAATTGATATACCTACTAAAGATGAAGATGGAAAAGAAATAAAACAAATATCATTTCTTTTGAGTGCTGAAGATTTAGGTAATATTGGTGTAACAATAAATGGTCAAAGACTTGATAATTTATTAAAAGATGCAAAATCAAAAGAAGAGCAAAGTGAAAAAGACATCAATGATTCTGATATTGATGTTGATAATTTAAATCCATTAAATAACAATTTGCAAAATGATGCTGATCTGCCTAATACTTCTTCTACACCTGAACAAACATTTCTTACTAACTGTGATATATGAGGAAAAGTTGAGTTGAATCTAAATGATGAGAAACGTTATGTTAAAAATCACATTTACTATTCTTACAAAAATACAACTAATTCTCGTGAAGATATAGAAAATAAATATTTAAAAGATAGTATTATTCTTGAAAAAGAAAATATGCAGCTTTCTGATAAATATTTTGAAAATGCTCAATCATACTATAATAAAGCAAATGAAGTGTCTACTTATTATAATACTATGCCACTATCATCTATAAGATGGGCTATTTTATTACAAGCTGCAATGTTTACTATAAGTTTAGCATCATCTTATTTTGCTGCTAGTAAATTATCTGCTAAATTTTTGGCTGCTACTTGATCAGCTGGTATAGTTTTATCTATCTTTTATTTCGCATTGTTAGTAGTAGTAACTAGTTATATTTGATTATGCATCCCTGTTGCTGCTTATTTATATATTGTTCTTTGTTATATATGTGAATTAACTCATTCAATACAACAAATAAATGCTATCACAGAGAAATCTAAATTTTATAATACACTTAAAGATGATGAAAAAAGTCTAATTTTTATTGAAAAAACAAAGTTTCAAGAATTAAATTTTGAACAAATGTACGAAAAAGTTAAATACTATTCAAAAATTGACTCTAATAAAGACTATATTGAATATATTACACCATACAAGGAAAAAGGTGTTGATCCAAATTCATTAATGGAACAATTCACTTCTTCTACTAGTCCATTAACAATAGTTCAAGTAGTTATGGGGTATTGATCAATGGCTCAAGGAATTATTGTTATTCCATTAATGATTGATCCTGATGCAAATACTGTTCGTTTTGCGTCTAATTGAGCAGCAGTAATTTGAGGTGTTGTAAAAGGGGTAATTTATAGTACAATTTTTGGGGCTTTATTCCGATTACTACCTATGTTTCTTACAAAAATATTAATTCCAGATTCAGGCAAATTACCTGATGTTGAATAATTTTAAGAAATAATAATTCTAACTTTTATATTAGTTGTTTATTATATATGTATATGAAGAGGATTAAATATATCAAATCATTTTTATTGTCGTTATTTACATTATTTTCTTTATCTCCTATTTTTATTAATACTAGTTGTAAAGTTCAAAAATTAGATGGTGACTCTTACAAAATAAATGATGTTAAAAAGCATGATGGATCTGATTGATATGGTGTTTTAGAAGGTAAATTTAATGACAAACAATATAAAATAGATGAAAATAATAAGACTATTACATATATTGGTTGTACTGATTTAATAGCTGTTAATCTTATCATTCCTAACAATGTTAAATACAAGGAAAATATTTATGCTGTATTTTTAGGTGATAATTGTTTTAATCTAGCCACTAAAATAAGAGGAAATTTAATGTTAAATAGTAATATTTCATATATTCCTACTAGATGTTTTTATTTTTGTTATATAGATTCTATTTATTTAAATAGTTATTTGTATCAAATTAATGATTTTGCTTTTTATGAGTGTTTAGGTTTAAATTATATATATGTAAATAGTAGTGTTTTAAATAACAATTGATTAGCATATGTTTCTTATTTAGGTGATTATGCTTTTTACAATTGTATACTACAGGACATGACATTAGTTTTTTCTCCTAATATTCAATATCTTGGTTCACATTGCTTTGAAAATTGTTTTGGTATTTATGATGTTTATTTTCACGAGGTTTGTGAAATAGAAGAACTACTTGATAGAACATTTTATAATTGTTCTTCTTTAAGATATTTACATTTGAGTTCAAATATTAAGAAAATACATGATGAATGTTTTGCTTTATGCTCAAGAATAACTAACATTCAATTTGATAATCCAATTCACGATTTAATTATTTTGTCTAAAGCTTTTTGAGATTGTGATAATTTACAAGGATTTACTAATAATTGTAATTTTAGTATTATTGGTGAACAAGCTTTTTATCAGTGTAGTAAATTGTCATTTCCAGTTACTTGTTTTTATAATACAACTGGTTTTCAGGCTTATAGTTTTTATAAATGTATCCGTTTATTTAAATTGAAATTTTATCCTAATAGCAAGCAACAAAATCAAGTAGTTTATAGCAAAACTTTTGTTGATTGTTCTAATATAGATATTATTGATTTTAGTGAATATGATAATGTACCATCTTGATTTGATACAGATATTTATGGACGAACACAACCTTCAACTAATGTATTTGCATCAAGCGGACGTGAAGTTGCAAAATATAGTCAAAAAGGGACAATTTATATTCCTGGTGATCTTAATGATGTTGACTATCATAAATGACTTCTTTTTTTAGAAAGAATTGGACTTGATGTAATAAATTGAAAAATTGTGCAACAAATTAATTAACTATTTTTTCATTTAATTTTTCTCTTTTATAGATATTATTAGCTATATCATTTTTGTCATATTTTAAATATTCAGCTCTAACACCATTTTCAGCATCTTCATTATTTATGTTTTGAGCATGATAAGTACTAGATATAGCTCCTAAATTAGCTAAACCTAAGTTTATATTTCCTACATAGCAGCTGCCACCACCTGTTCAATCACCAATAAACTTTACATTTTTTAATTGATCTTTTAGATTACATGACAGAAGGTTCCCACAACTAAAGGTAGCATTAGAAATTATGCAAAATACATTTATATCATTTGGTAAATAATCATTTTCATTAAAAACACCATCTGTATTTACATCAGCTTGAATAATATATTCACCTGATGCACCAGAAATAGGATTATAAATTTTTTCCTTTACTGATCTACATAATCAACTAGCTATAAAATGTTCAATTCATACTTCTCCACCTACATTACATGATAGATCAACAACTAAATTAATCTTTTTATTTGATTGTTTTTTATATGAACGAATCAAAGAATCAGTATACATAATCAAACCTGTAGGTGTTTTATAATAATTTGTATTATTAACATCAGAATATTTTGTGTTTGCTGCTTCATTCGTACTTGTATTATAAAATCGATCAAAAGCCATATAAATAATTACATTATTATTATTGTTATTATTATCTTTGACATTATCATATATTTCAACAGATGCTTGAATATTATCTTTATCTTTAATTGACTTATTTGGAATTATTTGTCAATGATCTTTCCCATCATTCATACGCGATCTAATTAATTCATTTACAGTATCTGTTGTATTTTGTGTTTCTAGACCAAAATTGCGATCATTGTCAGATTTATTGCATAATATGTTAATGCCATTATAAACACTATGTCCACCATCATCCATTTGTTCTCTATAAAAATCTAACATTGCTTGGTTAGCAATATTAGGAGTCAATGATACCATTTTATCTTTGTAGTTTTTTAAAGCATCATAGGCACCATTTGGAAAATATTTAATAGTGTCACTTTCATTTATTCGAGATTGTCTAGTTTTTAGACCTCATTTATAATCAAGACACATTGCAAGTGAATTATAACAATAATTAAGATAATCTTGGGTTGGACTAATCATACCTCGCTTCATGAAGTTTAAAAAAACCATTTGGGCATCTTTTCCATAATCAGTTGATGAAGGACATTGATAAAAATCATTGCCATTAAAATAATATGGAAAATTAATAGGACTAATAATGTTGTTTATTATTTCTCATGGTAAATAATCCTCTTGATTATAGCGAATCATTGGAATATCATAATCTGAGCAATTGATTTTAACCTCATGATGAGCTGTATATTTTGAATCAGAAATTTTTAATAATTTCTTCCCCCCCACATATCCACCAGCAAGCGGGTTATTTTTTAATATGTCATCAGAATAAATGACATTAAATTTGTCATAGTCATCAAATGAAATTGTTTGATTAATACAATCAATAGTAGCTTTTGCTTGATTGTAATCATTAATAATAACGGTTTGTTGTCCATTATCAAAACAAGAATAATCAGTAAAATTGTAAATAGGAGAATCAATTCTTTTTAATTTTAAAAATACATTAACAAAATCTTTGACTTTAATGAAGTTATTTAGGGTGTTTGGAAAATTATGCACTCTAAGGCTTCCACTATAATCACGATCTAAAATATATTTTGGAGTAAATAGACTAGTAGCATCAATATTATAAAAAAGTGGAGGAGAATATAAAAAGTCTTCTCAACAAGATGATAAACTGAAAAGATTAGTGATATTTAAACTAGGTAGTACTATTAATGCTTTAATTAGTGATTTTTTCATTTTTAAATTATTTGAGATATTGGCAAACATCAACTATTGCCTTATCTTCATCCTTTCAATTACAACATCTAATCATAATATTACATGGAAGTTTTAGTTTTGATAATATTGATGAAAAACTAATTGGAGATTTAACATTACCTATGTTTGTTCCAACTATTATTTCTACATCACATAAGTATTTATTTGCAACAGAACTAATTTTTTTAATTAATTGACCATGAGGAATTTTATGAATCTTTAATGTTACAGTTTGCATTGTCAAAAATATGTTACATTTTCATTAATTATAAACAAAATAATTAATGTAGTGTTTATTTTTTAACAATTTTAAGAAACAATTCATCAAGATTAAGATCATTGCTACTACTTGGAGCATCAAGCATCAAATCATTACCACGAGTATTTTTTGGAAAGGCAATAACATCTTTAATGGTTTCAGATTTGGTTAAAATCATTAATAATCGATCTAATCCAAGGGCAACACCACCATGGGGAGGTACACCATATTTAAATGCTTCTAATAAATATCCAAATTTATTAGTAATTTCTTTTTGTGATAGACCTATGGCGTTAAACATTCTATTTTGCAGTTCATAATTAGTAATTCTAATTGAACCACCACCTATTTCATAACCATTTAATACTATATCATATGCTCGAGCTTTAGCATTTTTCTTGTCAATATCAAAATTATTTATACATTCGAGACTAGGTGAGGTAAATGGATGATGAGCTGCAGCTCATTTGTTTAATTGTTTATCATACTCAAATAATGGTCAATTTATAACTCAAGTAAATTCTAATTGATCTTCTTTAGCAAATTTATATATATTGTTACAAGCAATTCTTGCGGCACCCAAACTTTCATTAACAATTTGTAGATTAATATCTGCACAAATAATTAATGAACCTTGTTTGTAACCAAAGTAGTTAAAAGCATCTTCAACTAATTTTATATCAATAGCTTTAGATAATGTACCACTAACTTTTTTATTTTTGTCGTATGTTATATAATAAATTTTAGATCCCTTGTCGGTAGCAAATTTTTCAATTTTATTAAAATCATTTTTATTGATCAAAATATTATCAATAGCAAATCCTTTTATAAATCCTTTTTGGTCTAATATATTTTTAAAAATACAAAAATCACTATGAGCAAAAATATTGTTTAAATTAGTTAATTTTAGATCATAGCGTAAGTCTGGTTTGTCACAACCATATTTGTCAATACATTCATCATAATTCATTATTTTGAATGGAGTAATAATATCAATATTTAATATTTTCTTAATAGCAAAACGAAGCATGTTTTCAATAATTTGCATTACTTGTTTTTCATTAATAAATGACAATTCCATATCAAGTTGGGTAAACTCTGGTTGTCTATCAGCTCGAAGATCTTCATCTCTTCAACATTTTGCTACTTGAAAATATCTATTAAAACCAGCAACCATTAAAAGTTGTTTGAATATTTGGGGGCTTTGAGGGAGAGCAAAAAATTGGTTAGGACCATTTCTTGTTGGAACAATATAATCTCTAGCTCCTTCAGGAGTAGGTTTAGTTAAAGTTGGTGTTTCTACTTCAATAAAATCATTATCTTGTAAATATTGTCTTAAAGCATGAATGAATTTACTTCTTAAAATAATTTTGTCTCTCAGAATGTTTCTTCTTAAATCTAGATAACGATATTTTAATCTTATGTCTTCTAGTCCATCTGTAATATCTTCTACAATAATGGGAGTAGTTTGAGCAAGAGATAAAATGTTGATTTGATTAGCATCAATTTCTACATCGCCATTTTTTAATTTGTTATTTATTGCTTTTCTTGCTACAACTTTACCAACAACATTAACAACAGATTCTCTTGTAATGTTAATTTCTTGTTTTGTAACAATTTGGATCAAGCCATATCTATCAGCAATATCTAAAAAAGTGATAGGTCCCATTTTTCTAATTTTTTTTACTCAACCATTTATCGAAACAATTTTACCAATATATTTTTTAGTTACATTTCCACAATATAAATTTGTCATACTTTTATTCTATATTTCTATTCATATTTTTTTATTTTTAAAATATTTAATGATATCATCTTTTTTTATTTGCTCTTGTTTCATGGTTGTTTGATCTTTGATAGTAAGATAATCATTTTCAATTTCTTTTTTACCAATAATAATGATATATTGAGCACATTGATTCTCAGCATATTGAAAATGTTTTTTAATATTTTTAGTATTAATGTTAAAATTGCAAATACAACTTATTCCATGGTTAGTAAGTTCATTGATTAACTTGAAACAATAACTCTTGATTTTTTGTTCATCATCTCTTGTCTTATTATGATCAATATATGCTAAATATACTTTAACTTTTTTATATTTTGTTATTAATTTATCAAGAATTTTATTATTTTTTAATGCAACCATTAAACGTTCAATACCAAGAGCAAAGCCAACACAATTTGTTTCTTGACCTCCTAGTTCAGTAATCATTTGGTTATATCTACCACCACCTGCTAAAGTAGGTTGACCTACCAGAAGTTGAGATGTAGACTCAATTTCAAAAATAAAATCTGTGTAATAGTCCAAACCTCTAACTAGTGTTGGATTTATTTTATATTTTATGTTTAATTCATCTAATAAATCAGTTCTTTTTTTAAAATATTTTTTTTCCTCAGCAGTTGCAAAATCACATATTTGAGGAGCATCTTTAACAAAATCTTTTTTGCCATCAATTTTATCATCTAAAATTCTTATTGGATTTTTTGCAAGTCTTTTTTGACTGTCTGGGGTAAGTTGATCATAATATTTTTGAAAATATTTTTTTAAACTAATAATTCATTTTTTTCTAGTTTCAAATCCACAAATATTATTTATTTTAATGACAAAATCTTTAATTTGAAAAGTTTGAAGAATATTTAAGGCTATTAAAATTAAGTCAATATCGTAATAGTAGTCATTTGCACCAATATATTCTATTCCAAATTGATGAAACATTCTTTGGCGACCACTTTGTGGTCTTTCATATCGGAACATTGGTTCAATGTAAAAAAATTTGATTGGTTTTTGCATTTTCTTTAATAAATCATTTTCTACAATTGCTCGACAAATTGGGGCTGTTAATTCTGGCCTCAATACCATTTGGCGACCATTTTTATCATTAAATTCATAAAACTCTTTATTGACAATATCTGAATCATCACCTATAGTTCTAACGAATAAATCTTTGTATTCAAAAATGGGTGTTTTTATTTGATATATCCCATGATTTTTAGCTATGTCATGACATATTTGACAAATTATGTCAAAAGTTGGGTCAAGTTCGTAAATATAGTCTTTTGTTCCACGTGGTCGATTAATAATCATAAAATAAGTTAATCAAAAAATAATATAATAATCATTATTTAATTATAAGTAAGAAAGCAAATAGGTCAATATTTTTTGTTCAAATCAAAGATAGTTAACTAAAATAGGATTGCCAATATGTTTAATAAAATCAAAGATAAATTTAGACAATTAAAGAAAACAAAAAATAGTAAATTTTCTTATTTTTCAATGGCTTTTGCAGGTATTTTGTCACTAGGTTTATGTGCTAGTAGTGGTATTTGTATTACACATTTAGTAAATAGACAACAACAATCAGCTGAATTTTATAAATCTGTCAATGGAACTATTACTTTCAATCCAGTTGCTTTTGAACCTGATGCAAATAAAAGCAAAAAAGATGTTGCAATGGCTAATTTAAAAGAATCAGCTAAAAGATTGTCATTGTGAATGAAATATTCTGGTTTATCCTTTTATGATGTTGTATATGATTTGGGTGAACCAATTATTACAGGTTCATCCCCTACAGCTCAGTATACACAGGCACATTTGACAGCTAAGTTTGACATAGATAAAGTCAATTCAAAAGAACTTAACATTAATGAGAAAATTGATAATGATCCTTATCTTTCGTTTTTTAATGCAAAAGCTTTTAATTCTAACAATAAATCTCTTGTTTATCGTTGGTGGACACAAAATCCTAGTTCTACTTCCATAAACAATGAGCCAAAATATACTATTTTAGATTTTTCTGACATATTTGAAATACCTAATTCTATTAATCCAAGGAATGATAAATCTAAATCCTTAACCAACAAAAATGGTAAAAATGGTGTGATGTTGCAAGTTAAAGATGGTAGTCATGATATTCTTAATGCAATTTATAAAGATTTAAAAGATGCATATAAACAGCATACAAGTCATGAAGAAGGCAAAGAAGCTCAGCCTATTAAATCTAGATACCAACCTAGACTCTATATTGTTAATGATTTAGATAGTTTTTTTAACGAAACTCAATATCATACTTTGAATTATTATTATCATCAAAACAACAATGAAACTGAATATTTAAAATGATATCATGATTCAGCAGTTCAAAATTTTGCAAAATCAACTATTCGCAAAACTAAATGAGGTCCTAAAGATAATCCAACTAGTGATGATCAAACATATGATAAAAAAGATACAGATAGAGTATGATGATATAAGGAACGATTAGAAAAATGTTTTACTTCTGATGAAGCAGAGAAAAAAATAAATAATGGTGAAATTCTTGAATATATTGATTGATCAAATACTGGTAGTGTAGAAACTTCCTTTATGCAAAAATATATTGATAAAATATATTGCTTAGACTTATCAACTTATACTAGTTTCTTCCCTAATATCATTACAGATGTTTACAAAAATGACAAGATTGACGATCAAAATCCTATTGTAAAATATGTATGGTATGAGATGAATAGTAAGGATGATGCTAATAGATATTTATCTAATATTGTAAATTATGGTCTTAAAGGTAAAATTAGTGCTTTCAATTTTACATTAGATACAAGCAAAAGTGATAATGAAAATATCAATAATGCATATAATGGTTTTGTCAATCAACACGTTTCCAAATTATATAATAATCCTAAATTTAATAACACAATTTTAGAAAATTCTTTTGGAAGTAATTCGTCAATATTATCATTAGTTATTGGTTTTGCCATTTTTCTTTTTATCTTATTAATAACTTTAACTTTATTGTATCGAACAATAGGTTTAATAAGTTGAATATGTATGATTTTTACTTTATCAATAACTATGTTTGTAGCTATTGCCAATTCAATGATGATATCATTCTCTTTCTTATTTGGTATGCTGATTATGTCATTAGCATCTTTTATTACTGCTGTTGTTATTGGAGAAAAAATAAAACGGAAATTGGCAAGCAACAATGATGTACCAACTTCTGTATCTAAAGGGCTAATTAGTAGTTTTAGTCCTATTTTGGATATTTCATTTATTTGTTTCGTTTTTGGCATTTGTTTAACATATATTGCACCTATAAGTTTAAACCCTATGGGAGTGTCATTAATTTTTGGTGGTTTTGCAATTTTTGTTGTTATGTTTTTGGTTAATAGTTTAATACTATTAGCTTTATTCTTTAATGAAATAATGTTGCAAAAATTTGTGTTTTTAGGAAAACCTTCTAATAAAGCAGTTGAAGCATTAAGTCAGAAACAAAATTTTATTCCTGCTACATTAGATGCTACTAAACTTCAATTTAGTTTTTATAATAATTTTTCTTTTAAAAAATTTTCCCTAATTAATAAGAGTAGTCTATATATTAATATAGGTTTGTTGGTCATATTAATTATTGGAATGATTATTTTTGGGATATTTGGTATTTCTCACAACAATCTTTTTAGTGTATCTCATTGTTTAGTGTTATCTAATGTTCCAAATGAATTTGATAATTCACAAGTGCTTAATATTATCCAAAAACACGGAATAAATATTTTATCTAGTGTTAATGATAGTCAAAAATGATTTATATATACTAATACTAACATATCAAATGATTTAATAGTTGCCATTAAAGAACAATTTGGTAAAAACAATGAAATAATACTTTCAGTTGGTGATATTATTGGTAATACTAATAAAGATATTTTGTTATATGCTATTGTTTCATTAGTTATTGCCTCATTAATTAGTTCGTTATATATATGTATAAAATCAAATTGAATATCATTTGTTCCAGTTTTAATTACTACATTTCTTGTTCCATTATTAGTTTTAGGACTGGGAACAATAATAAATATTAAATTTGATGAAATTGTTGTTTTGGGATTTGCTCTTATTGTAATAGTTAATACCTTAATTACGTGTATAACAGCTAATTTAATTAATAGTACTTGGTTAAGAAATGATGCTTATAGTAAATCTGATTTTAAGTTTATCATCAATACTAATTTCAAAAATAATTTATTCTTTTATGGTCAAGCATTAATGGCATGTTTGCTATTAACAATAATACTGATTATTTTTGCACCTAAAGGTTTAAATTCATTAATATATTTCATGTTAATAGGATCATGTGTTGCTCCAACTGTTTCAGTTTTTGTTGTTTCTTATCTTCTTTATCATTTTTTTCATATTCGTAATAAGTTATTAATCTATTCTAACAGTAAAAATACTAATAAACAAGTTATTGATTATGATGAAATTGATGAACAAGAAATTGAAGGGATTAACAAATTTACTAAAATAAAATTAATTCCTAAAAACAATTAATATGACAGAGAACATAAAAAAAATTTATGACACATTGGAAGTAATTCCTAATTTTCCTCAACAAGGAATTAGTTTCAAAGATATAACTCCTATTTTTGCTAACCCTAAAATTTTAGATTTAACTATTAATGAATTATTAAAGTTAATTCCTTCTTCTAAAGTCAAATTTGATTATATTGCTGGTTTAGAATCAAGAGGTTTTTTGGTAGGTTTACCAGTAGCACAAAAATTAAAACTACCTTTTATTCCTATTAGAAAAAAAGGTAAGTTACCACGTCAAACAATTTCTGCTTTTTACACAAGTGAATACGGCAAAGCTGAAATCGAAATTCATAAAGATGATATTAAACCTAACACAAATGTTTTACTAGTAGATGATATTATTGCAACGGGGGGAACAATTTTAGCTGCTCATACTTTAATTAATAACCTTCATGCTAATTGTCAGCATGTTTTGGTAATAGGTTGATTAGCAAAAGAAGTACCTAATACATTAACCAAATTACAAAAAAAAGGAATGAATGTACATTTCCTTTTTGAATTGTAATTTTTTCTTTAGTTGTTTAAATGCAAATTTAGGAGTAAAGTTGGTGCAAAGAAATTGTTTTATAGGTCATTTTATACTTTGCAAAAACAATCTTCTATGTTCAGACCTAAAAAACCGCACAAATCACAGTAACTAAAATTGCTAAAGCTGACGATTTAATCATGATTGTTCATCCACCGGTTGGAGTAATGGGAAAAACTGCATATAATGCAGTTATTGGGCACAGAGTTGTTGCTATTAAGGGTAATGAATTCATATTTTAAACTCTTGTTAAAATAGATAATGAAGGTTACTGAAAAAACTATCGGTTGGATCAACCTTCGATTTGTTTAATTCAAATGCTATAAGTGATGCATTGTTATATATTCCTAAAGATAACAAACAAGAGCTAATTGGTAATTTGCTTCTTAAAGTGGACAGTATTATCACCCATCATCAGCATGAGCAAGTAAGTGCAAGCATAGTATATTCTAGCAAAGACCTGAAAGAGATCTCATAACAAGATCAACATCTTTGTTTTCTAATTCTTGAATTATATGTAATTATGTCTTCTCAGTTGTATTCATACTTGAATGCCCTAATCTCTTAGCAACACTTGCAATAGAAACTCTTGCAAATAATAGCAAAGATGCGTGTGTATGTCTAAGTCCATAAATAGTTATGATAGAACATTTGACATTCGACAATGAATTTCAAGGATTCCATTTATAGTTGAATTAAATATAACATTATTCTTAATAAAAATTAGAGCTATGTTGCAAAGAAATGCTCACTTTTTGCATCATAGCTCATAAATATTGACTTAATTTTATACATTTTTTGTTATATTTTTGATATTTAGGTATTACTCATTGTGAGACAAAATGATAAGAACTCTAGACAAAAATAGAAAACAAGATTAATAAAAACATAAAGCTCTTGGGTTTGGAATTTCGAGCTATGTTTTTACTTCAACATTATTCATATGTTTCACTCGTTCGCTTTTGTTATCCTTTACATTTAAAATATTAATATTATTTTTCTTTAATAAGAACCAATATGCACCAAATGATACTAAAGTATCAAATGCATTTCCTATACCAAATAATAATGCTATTTCAATTAGTGTTGGTTGCCACACCCCTGTTACATAAAGAATAAATGTAATGCCATAATAAACTGAATTAGTTATTATAGATTCAAAAAGCATATAGTGTGTTTTACCTAAACCGTAAAAAGTTGTATCAAATACATTTTGAATTGCATATAAGACATAGAATCCAAATAATACCATTACAAGTTCAAACAATTTATTTACATCATTAAAGTTCAAAACATGTTGCATAAATGGTTTATATACCGGGATAAAGATGCACCAAACTAATATTGATATTGTTGTAATTGTGAAATAGCCTAAAGTATTGTTCTTTACAGCGTTTTTATTAGTTGATGTTTCTTGTTTAATTAATTCACCAAGTTGGATAATCGGTAATAACAACCATCCCCAAATAAAATTATTTGCAACCCAATATGTACCTTGCTCATTAACAACATTTACCATTCTAGCAATCATTACCATATATGCTAGATTTCTAACAAATGATTCTAAGCCTGAAATTCCTCCAATTTTGATGAATTCTTTCATCCATTTGAAATCCATCTTCTCTTTATTAAATACATTAACTTCATTCTTAGCTAATAAAAATAACGATGTGACAAATATTAAGAAATTAACAGCGATGTTAGTAACACCAATTCCATTAACTCCAATATTAGCTGAGCATGATAATGAAGATACTAAAAACAAGTCTAGCACTACACACAAAACAAGTTTTACTCCAATTAAAATATATACCAATTTATCTTTACCTAGTGTAACTAATCCTACTAATGTGAATTGACTTAATATTCCAAACACATTAGCAATAGATTCTATTCTAATATATGTCGCAGATGCATCTATAATTGATGGATCAGTTGCCATTACTTTTAGTAATAGATTTGCAGATGTCATTATAAATATCGATAATATAATATAAATGCCAAGCGTTACTAACAATCCAGTTTTCATTCTATTTGTTAGTTCTTTTTTGTTAGATAGAACTTTACCAACAAAATAGAACAAAGGTAAAATAATTGCCTCATTAATTACTTCATAGATTAGATTAATCCATGATAATTGCCCAGCAATTGAATATGACGAATCACAAGGAAGATTACCAATCCAAAATACTCTTAATGTAGTATAGATTGTTGGCACTAATTCCATTAGTAATAATGAGATAAACAATTTATGATTGATGTTTTTAAATGATGTTAAAATCTTTTTTATCATATTTGCAACTTCTTTCTTAAATAGCAATTACTTTAAAGTTATTGTAATAGTAACATCTTCATCACCAAGTAAATCTGGAGTTAAGTCTCAAAATGTTCGCCTAACTTAACTAAATTATATAGTTTACTTCGCTTAATAAATACAATTCAATTAATTGCATTCTGTGTTCATATTT
>CACXEQ010000033.1 GCA_902766725.1 uncultured Ureaplasma sp. | reverse complement strand
TTCAAAAAATAATGATGAATCATTAAAAGATGATGATATATGAAAAGAAATTGATAATGACTATAAACAATTTAATGATACAAAGAATGAAAATGAGGTAACTATAGATAAAGATATAGAAAAATATGTGATTATTATAATAGCATCATTAGTTCTGGTTGCTATGATTATATGATATACTCGTTATTTGATAAAATTTTGTGCATATAGAAATAAAAAGTTGCGAAAACAAGCACAATACTTGGCACTATATCCCCAAAACAATGTCATGAATATTAATGCTGCTGGTCATGGATTTTGAAATATTCTACATTGTCTACATTTATAATTTACTTAAAACTAACATGTAAAATAAAGTTTTAAAATTTTTTGGTGATGTAATAGAAAAAAAGTTGGTTTTTATTATTTAACAACATAGATATTATGTTTTAAAACATACTTCTTTTTAGCAAATAAATTTCAATATTTATTTGTTGTTGACTAGTAAAATTTATACCTTGTGACATTTAGATTATGTCTTATAGTTAAATTGATTCCTCTTTCAAATATATTATTTTTATTTTAAAATTCACATTAACACGGTAATAATATCTATTGCCATTTTTAAGTAATATTACAAAAAAAGTGAGCATTTTTGTTTTCTCTTCCCTAGAATTATATTATTGGTATATAGTTCAGCATTTTTTACAATTTTATATATGAATCATATACTTTTTAATTTATGTTAAAAAACAACTTTTTCTGTAATATAACTCTATTTTTGTTAATTTGAGTATAAATTTGTTTTTACAATTGTCTACTATTAATTATTAATTAAAGTTTTGCTTTTTCTTGTAGAAAAAAGTTTGAAATGATTGTTTGAAGACTTTAAAATAAATTTAACAAAAGGTCAAATGTGCATTTTTAATTTATGATGCTTGTGTCTAACCACCAATTCATTATTTTTTCAATAATCTTTAGTAAAAATAAATTAAATTAATATAATTTTTATTAATACTATTAATAAAAAAAGAAAAGGAATTTTTTATGTTAGAAAAAAAATATATATCAGTTGATGGTAATACTGCAGCTGCAATGATCGGATATGCTTTGAGTGATATAGCTTGTATTTTTCCTATTACCCCATCTACACCAATGGCTGAATTGTGTGATGAATGAGCATCTAAAGGTCAAAAAAACATTTTTGGTAACACAGTAAAAGTTACAGAAATGCAATCAGAAGGCGGTGCGGCTGGTGCAGTACATGGAGCTGCTTCTGTTGGTGCATTGACAACAACTTACACTGCTAGTCAAGGATTATTGTTGATGATTCCTAATATGTACAAAATTGCTGGAGAATGTTTACCGGTTGTTTTTCATGTATCTGCCAGAACTCTATCAGCACAAGCTATTAATATTTTTGGCGATCATCAAGATGTTATGGCTTGTCGTCAAACTGGTTTTTGTATGTTAGCCTCTAATAATGTTCAAGAAGCTCATGATTTGGCGTTGGTCGCTCACATTGCTGCCATCAATTCATCATTACCATTCTTGCATTTTTTTGATGGTTTCAGAACAAGCCATGAAATCAATAAAATTGAAGAAATTCCTTATGATGTCATTAAAAAGATGTTGCCAATTGATAAGATTAATGCTTATAGAGCAAAAGGTCTTAATCCAAATCATCCAAAATTGATTGGTCCATGTGAAAACGGAGACACATATTTTCAAAATAGAGAAGCAAATAATAAAAATTATGATGATGCTTATATGGCTGTAGAACAAGCTATGGATCAATTAGCAAAACTTACTGGTCGTATGTATGCTCCTTTCAATTATTATGGTTCTAATAAAGCAAAACATGTAGTAGTAGTTATGGGTTCTGGAGCTGATGCTGTTCACGAATCCATTGATACATTGATTAAAAAAGAAGGCAAAAAATATGGATTAATAAAAGTTCATTTATACCGTCCATTTAATTCAGCTGCTTTTGTTGCAAAATTACCAAAAACTGTTGAAACACTAACAATATTAGATAGAACAAAAGAACCAGGTTCAAATGGTGAATCATTGTATCATGATGTAGTAATGGCTCTTAATCAACAAAATATTAATAATATCAAAGTATTTGCTGGTAGATTTGGTCTAGGTGGAAAAGAATTCACTCCAAGTTGTGTTTATGCTATTTTTAATAATGCTGAATCATCTCAACCAAAAACAAGATTTACTGTAGGAATTAATGATGATGTTACTCATTTATCATTACCATTACCTATGCATAAAGTTGAATTAGATAATGATTATTATGAATGCAAATTTTGAGGTTTAGGTTCAGATGGGACAGTTTCTGCTAATAAGTCTAGTATTAAGATTATTGGTGCAAATACTCAAAAATATGTTCAAGGCTTTTTTGAATATGATTCCAAAAAATCTGGTGGTTTAACTATTTCTCATCTAAGAATGTCTGATAATGTTATTAGAAGTCCATATTTTCTTCAACATGCTAATTTTATTGCTATACATAATTTTACTTATGTCAATAAATATGATGTTCTAGAAGGTCTTAAACCTAATGGTTGTGTTTTATTAAACTCTGTGTGATCTGCTAATAATATCTCTAATCATTTGCCAAAAGCATTTAAAGAAAAAATTAAAAAATTGAATGCTAAACTATACATTATCGATGCATATAAAGTTGCAACAAATGCTGGTTTGGGTAATAGAATTAATGTAATTATGCAATCTTGTTTCTTCAAAATAACAAATATTATTCCATATGAAATTTGTGAAAAACAAATGAAAGATTCAGTTGTTAAACTATATTCAAGAAAAGGTGATGCGGTGGTAACTGCCAACATGAAAGCTATTGATGCTGCAACATCTGATTTATATGAAATAGATATTAATAAATTAGATTTGACCATTAATGCTTCTCCAATTGATGAAAGTCATATGTCAGACTTTTACAAAAAATTTTGTCATATTATCGATCAACATAAAGGTGATAGTCTTCCTGTTTCAGCATTTATGCCAGATGGTTCTGTTCCAACTGGGACAACCAAATATGAAAAAAGAGCTACTGCTAATACAGTTCCAGTATGAGATCCAGAAGCATGTGTTCAATGTGGTCAATGTTCATTAGTATGTTCTCATGCTGCTATCAGATCAGGTGCATTTAAAAATGAGGATTTATCTGATAGTCCAGAAACATTTAAAACTAAAGATTGTATTGGTGTACCTGGAGCCAAATATCGTGTTCAAGTTTCAGCAGCAGATTGTGCTGGTTGTGGTAGTTGTGCTAAAGTTTGTCCTGCTAATAATAATGGTAAAAATGCATTAGTCATGAAACCAATTAATGATGTTTTGCCAACCGAAAAAGTTAATTGAGATTATTTTAATAAATTATCATCAGCTAAAACACAATTTTTAGCAAACACAGTAAAAGGTTTGCAATTTAAACAACCATATTTTGAGTTTAGTGGAGCATGTGGTGGTTGTGGAGAAACGCCATACATAAAAGTTATTACACAATTATTTGGAAAGAAAATGGTTATTGCTAACGCAACAGGTTGTTCATCAATTTATGGTGGAGCATTCCCAACCGTTCCATATTGTACTGACAAAAATGGTCAAGGTCCTAGTTGAGCTAATTCATTATTTGAAGATAATGCTGAATTTGGTTTGGGTATTGCCCAAGGTTTAAGATATCGTCGTGAGCATTTATATGAGCATTTAGAAAAAGTTGCTAATAGTGAAAAAGCATCAAAGCAATTAAAAGAAGCTATTGCTAGTGTTATATCTCACAAAGACAGTGATGATATTGATAAATATATTCCTAATCTAAAAATTGCGGCACAATCACAACAATCAATTTGTGATGAAAATTGTCAATGTATGTCTAAAATACTAAACAATCTTGACCAATTATCAAAAAAATCAATATGAATTTTTGGTGGCGATGGTTGAGCATATGATATTGGATTTGGTGGTTTAGACCATGTTTTAGCTTCTGGTGAAAATGTTAACATTTTAGTTCTTGATACTGAAGTTTATTCTAATACTGGTGGTCAAGCATCTAAATCATCTCCAATGGGGGCTGTTGCTAAATTTGCCGCTTCAGGCAAGCCAACACGTAAAAAAGATCTTGGAGCTATTGCAATGACATATAAAGATGTCTATGTAGCACAAGTAGCAATGGGTGCAGACCCACAACAATTTATTAAAGCTATTATAGAAGCAGAAGCATACAATGGTGTTTCTTTAATTATTGCTTATGCTCCATGTATTAATCATGGTTTAAATATGGCTAATTCTCAAATTGAAATGAAAAAAGCTGTTGATGCTGGTTATTGACAATTGTATCGATATAATCCTATTGCTCAAAAGAAATTTTCTCTTGATTCTTCACCTAACCCAACAGGTGATTATATTGCCTTCTTAAAAGGGGAAGCAAGATATGCTTCGTTAGTTAAAAAATCTCCTGAAAGAGCAGCAAAACTATTTGCTGGTTCACAAGCAAATGCTAAAGAAAAACTATCCAGTTTAGTTGAATTAAATAAATAAATAATTTTATTTTTAAATTCTATTTATGTAATTATAATGAAAATATAATTTGTTATAGTGCGCATAAACAATGATTTGAGGTTTAAAAAAACAAATGAGTCATTTTTTGCTGCAACTAAAACTCAATTAACACAAAAAACAATTATAAAAATTTTAGATATATGTAAAACTGCTAATAGGAGTAGTAACTTTTTATCATCATTTTTCTTCAAAGATAGATTTAATAAGTGCAACAATTAAAGATCAATTAAAATTAATGTTGCCTATCCCTAGAAATTTAAAACCAAAATCTTTTAGACAATTAATTTATTATTTGGTAGATAAATTATCAATGTTTTTTAATATCAATACAAAATTATTTGATTCCCGCTACAAATTTATTAATTCCAAAACAAAAAACAGTTGTTATTTTAAATTATTTTTCATTGCAATTGAATATTTTGTTTGTAATGAGATATCAAATTTAAAATATCATATTGATAGTGAAATATTAGTTACTTTATCTATTTTTATTATTGGAGGTATATGTTCTGTTTTATTCAAAAAAATAGTTGTTAATAAACAAACAATTAATAGTAAAAATATATGAGAAACTATTAAATTATTTGTAAAATTGTTTATTATAGAAAGAAAATAATTTACATTCTTTCTTTTACATCACAGCCGATTAATTTTAATCCATTTTTAATAATGTGACTTATCGCAGTTATCAAAAATAATCTTTGGCTAGTTAAAATTTTATTACTATCATCAATTATTTTTATTTTTTCATAGTATGAATGGACAAGTTTAGCTAAATTTATTAAATATAAACACATTTTATGTACTTCATAACTTTTTGTAATATTTTGAATGGTTGGCATAAAAAATAACAAATGATTAATTATTTCTTTTTCACAAGAGTCAGTTAATAGATCACATCTGTTAATTATTGGCAGATTAGTTTTTTTAAGGATTTGATTAATTCTAACATATGCATATTGGACATAAAATAAGCCATTTTCTTCATTTTTGGATTTAGTTTTTTCTATATCGATATTAATATGAGTAGATAGGGATTGACTAACTAAGTATCATCTAGCTGCATCTTTACCTATTAAATTAACTAAATCTCTTGTAGTAAAGGAATCTCCAGATCGTTTTGACATTTTAAATGGTTTTCCATTTTTTGTTAATGAGATCATTTGCATAATAGCAACATGCATTTGTGTTTTTTTATAATTCAACATTTGGATAGCAATTGACATTCTTTCAACATATGATTTATGGTCTGCGCCTCATATGTTTATAATTTTGTCATATCCTCTAGATAATTTTAAATTATGATAGGCAATGTCAGGTGTGAAGTAGGTGTATGAACCATCAGATTTAACTAAAACTCTATCTTTATCATCTCCAAAGTTTGTTGTTTTCAATCACTTAGCGTTGTCCTTTTCATAAATATATTTTTGTAATTTTGATAAAGTTTCATTAATTAAATTATGTTTATATATATTGCTTTCTGGAGATCAAACATCCATATGTACATCTAATTTTGCAAGATCTAATTTAATTTGTTCAAGCAGATAATTAATAGCAAAACGACTGATTTCTTCATTAGTTTTTTTATCCAATATTTTAGTATTAATATCAAACATTGCATGTAAATATTTATCACTATATTTTTCTTTAAGCAATTTAGCTATATCAATTATTTCATCAGCATGATAACTATCTTCTGGTAATGAAACATCAACATCAAATTGTTGTAAGTATCTAATTAACACTGATAAAGCAAGTTTATTTATTTGATTACCACCATCATTAATATAATATTCTCTATCAACTTTAAAACCATTAGCAATAAAAATACGCGCTAACGAATCTCCATATGCAGCATTTCTAGCATGACCAACATGTAATAGTCCTGTTGGATTAGCAGAAACAAATTCAATGTTGTAGGAAATGTTGTTCTTAGTAAAAAAACCATATTTATCTTTTTTGGTGCATATTTCATTTATTAAATTGGTTTTTGTTTGATTGTTTAAATAAAAATTAACAAAACCATTTTTTGCTACTTCTATTTTGGCAAAAATACTTGATTCAATATTGTCAATAAATTTATTAATAAAATTGTTTGATTTATTTTTAAAACAGTCAATGATAAGTAAAACATTAGAAGCAAAATCACCAAATTTCATATGTTTTGTTTTATCGACAAAGATTTTTTCATAATGCAATACGTTTAGACTTTTTCCAGCTTCTTTTAAAGTTTTGTTTAATGCATTAACAATTAAATCTTTAATTGTATGTGTGATTGTATTGCATTTTTGCATATTTTATTATTTATTATAAGAATAAAACTAGTGTTTTGTTTAAAGTTGTTTTATAATGTTTATTGTTAATAAATTTTATTTATTTTTTGTTATTAATGCCCGTTAGTGGAGCGATTAACACATCTCCCTCTCAAGGAGAAGAACATGGGTTTAAATCCCATACGGGCAACCAAATTGAAACAAAGTTAATATATTTATATTAATCAATTGTCTTGAATTTATTTTATAGATTATATTAAATAAAAACTATGAGTAATGTTGCTCGCTTTTTACAATACAATTTCAAAACAAATACAAATAAAAGATTATGTGATTTGTAAAATAATTTAATTGATTTTATTCATGTTTGTATAATAATATATAGGTAATATTGAGGTATTTTATGTCGCATAAAAGAAACATATCTTGGGTTTTATTTCCACTATTAAGCGTAAGCACAACTATAATTCCATTAACTTCTTGTGGAAGTGATGGGTCAGTTAATGATATTGGTGGTTTCGATCATGATTTTGGTTTTGATGTTATGACTTATAACAGACTTGAAAAACAATTTCAAGATCTTTATTGATCAAAACTAATATCTGAAAACGAGACACTTACAGATGATGTTGTAAATGAAAAATATAAAAATTTTTGTAATGTTGATATACTCAATTTAAGGAATTATTTATTTGATCAATCAAAAAATTATAGTTATACAACTAGAACAAATACATTAATTAATTATGCTTCACAACAATATGATATAGATTTAGTTCGTGCTTCTAATGTTTCAGATAGTGATTTTGAATCCTTAAAAAAATCATCATTAGAATCATTAGAAATTTATATGTCTAATCTTAATTTAGATGATGAATATAAAAAAACATGTGTTGAGAAGTTTAGTCATTCATTTGACAAAATTTTAGTAGATTGTACTAAACACTCATCTGATATGAGTACTATTTTGCTAGAACTAAAATCAAGAATAATTGAATGCTATTCTAGTATAAATGATGATTGTGCATTAGTTGCAACTTATAGTGTATTAAAACGATTTACTGATAATTATAAATTTTCTGTTAAAAAACCACTCGAATCTGATTATTTATGAGATAAACTAATTGGTAAAGCTAAAGAAGGTGATTTTATTGTTGGTGATCCCATTGAAATAATACCTGGTGAAAAGGTTAATCTACCTATAAAAAAAGACTTTATAGATAAAATTTTTGATATTGAACCAACAAATAATAAGAATAATTCTACTTCATTAGATCATGGAGATATTCATTTTGCTCATGACATGATTGCTGGTTATACTCTTACTCCAATTTTGATATCAATGAATGAGGATATTTATTCTAATGAGTATACCTTTAACATTGATTGACAATTAATAGACAACACTTATATTAATCAAGATCAACAAAAACAAAAAAATGTTACTGCTCATACTATTCTTGATGAAAATGGTAATATAGAAGCCATGGATAAATTTTCTATTGATGATATTGATAATATAAATGAATATCAATTTCCACAATATGAGCTTTCTGCTAGTGGTGAATATCAAAAAAATAATCTTGATAAGGCTTATTTTACCAATGAAAATAATTTAATCAATTTTACATGAGATAGTGTTAATAAGCCAGCTCTTGAAGATTTTTTACCATCTACTATTACTTTTGACAAGGATAAGAAACTCATTAATGACAATGTTAATTATGAACAACAAATGCTTGAAAATAATCTTGCCGATTCTGGTTTAAAAGTAAATAATATCAACTTATCTACATTAATTAAACAAGAGAATAAAAATCGTAAAGAACAATTGAATGTGGTTTTTGATGCCTTAACTAGTGGAGAACAACCTACTATAAAAGATGATAATGACCTATCAATAGAAGAAAAATTTGTTAAATATTGTGTGGTTAATTCTAATAATGATGTTCAATTGCAGATGAATGCAAACACCAATACTATTAAAAGTGAATTTGTGGTTGGCTACAAAAATACACAAGAAAATTATTCACTAACAGATAAATTTGTAAATGAAAATTTGATTTTATCAAACAATTTTGCTGCTAAAGCAGTAAAAAGTTATCATGATGTTGTTGATTATGTTAATATACAATTAGATAGTACAGCATTAACAAGTTTATTAATTCTAAGCCGTTTAATTTTGCTTGGTTTTTTAATTGCTATTACATATATTATTCTTATTATTGCTTCTAATTCTACATCTTTCAATTTAAAAGGCAAAATGGTTTCATCTGTACAAAAAAATTTATTATATATTATTGTTAGCATGCTAATGATTGCATTGTATACATGAGTAATCGGTGTAGCTGTTCCATTAGAAAAGGAACATGACAATATATCTAAGTGAAATAATTCAATTAGTTCTGGCACATCAAAGTTAAATATTTGTACTAATATTGTAAATGACAAAAAATATTGTGATAATGAACAAAATTTTGTTACTTATGCTAAAAATAATTTTGGTGATAGTTATAAATTATATTGATATTATTCACATTTTGTCAATGCTATAAATGATAAGGACAATAATGTTGATGGATGTTCTGCTAACAAAGCATCTAAAGATTTTAAAGAATTTATAGATCTTAGAAATTCTTTCCAAGCGACTCTTCATAAAAGTGCTATTACTTGATTAGCTACAATAACTATTCTTATTGCTTTAGTTGTGTCAATAATTGCTACTGTTACTATCTATAAACAACTTTCTCCAGACAAAAAAGATGTAAATAATCTTAATTTTGATTCTGTAGCAGATAGTGTTTATAACTCAAATAAAAAAATGGTTGAAATATATAATGATGGAAAACAAAACATTATAGATAGAATGAACACTATTTATACTGATTTTATTAATGTAAATAATTAATAGTATATAAAACAAATTTATTTATTAATTTGGTTTCCTTCTTGATTTAGATGTATAAGTGATTGACTTTCATTTTAATACTTGACCTAGTCGATCTATTAATCTATCAATTATTATTTTCTGGTTTTTCATGTCGATTTTTTCTAATTTTGTTTTGAACATGTTCTTTTTTAATATTTTAATTAGATCCTCAAGACAAAAATTAGAAATAGCAATAACAGGTTTGTCATTTTCGCATCTATAATTTAAAATAATTAAAATTACATTGTAATAAAATCAACTAGATGTATATTCTGCGCCTACATCATCTAATACTAATATATCTGATTGGCAACACTTATTAATTATTGTTTTATTATCAAGATTATCATATGAGAAATTTTCTTTCATTGTTCGTACAAGTTCAGGCAAAAAAACATATGAAACAGTTCGATTATTTTTTATAACCATATCATTACAATAACTAATTGTTTTAAATGTTTTACCTATTCCTGCTCCTCCATAGAGATATAAACCAATTAATTGATTATTTTTAATTGAATTTTGGTAATAATCAATTAATTTTTGTTCGTTGGGATCATTGATAGGATATTTTTTATCATTATTAATTAAACTAAGTACTAATTTATTAGCAGCAAATTGACGTAGCAAATAATTAGTATTAAGTTGATATTTATGACAATTTTTTCCTTTGATTATTATTTGATTTTTCTCATTTCTGATTAAAATATAATGAACAAAAGCTTCATTTACACATTTGTTATTAGGTAATTTTTTACATAATAAATCTTGTTCATATATTTTTCAAACAAATTCTTTTCATTTATTTTTTTCTTCATCGTTCATTTTTAATAATTTTATTGGTTCATAATTAAAAGCTTGAGCATAATTTTTAGTTTTTGGCATAATTAAAGACTTTCTAGTTTATAGTTTATTTGATCATTAATAGTTTTAGTATTATTGACTAAAGCCTTTTTAAAATGATTAATTACTTCTGAGACTTGATCCAATCCTAAACCATTAATAGAATTGGCAGTTTTTAAGATGTATTTTTTATTTAATTTACCATTAGTTTTAAATAAACTAAAATCAATAATCACATTGATTATTTCATCATTAAGGTGATATTTAGTGCGTAATAAAAAAATGATATTTTTTTCCTTTTCATCTAGAGGGCGCTTAAAAATAGATGATAAATATAATGGTGGAGACACAAGCTGATAATTGTTGATAATTTTTTGTTCTTGATTTTCATCTAATTGACCATAAAATATTTTACTATTTCTACTAATTGGAGAAAATGTTGTTGTGATGTTACCAGAAAGTAATTTATTAAAGTTTTGTAATAATAAATTAGGATCAACAATATTATTATTATCAACAACATAAATTGAATCATAAATAGTCATTTCT
This sequence comes from uncultured Ureaplasma sp., assembly GCA_902766725.1. GTDB lineage: Bacteria > Bacillota_I > Bacilli_A > Mycoplasmatales > Mycoplasmoidaceae > Hennigella. Next base: position 1,462 of record CACXEQ010000033.1, on the reverse strand, counting down.
ATATCTTTTATGGAAATGCGATATTTTTTGTATATATCTTGAATCATTTGTTTAGATGTTTGATCAATCGTAATAGTTAAGCTAGTAGTTTTTTGAATATTTAAATATAGTTTATTCCAATCAATTTCAGGAATGTTTTTTAAATTTTCATCATTAAATATAGAACTAAAATTTTTAGTAATTTCAATACTATTATTTAATTGTGAATCATGACTATATTTATATTGAAGAAATTCAAAATTAGTTGACCCAATTGATGATATTAATAATGATTTTAATTTTGGATTAGTAATAAAGTGATCAAATTGTAATGGGGTTCTAAGGACAAAAATATATATTTTTGCATTGTTATTTGAACATGAAACAAATGTTTGCAATAAACCTATAGCTTCCAATTTGTCTTTTGCATCAATTAATTGGTTAATGTTAATATGCAATTGTTGACAAATAGCTTGTGAATTTAAGCTAAGACAATCAGTTTTATTTGAACAACAAACATAGTTATTTAATAACATATAAAAGCAAATGGATGTTTTACCAACAATTGGTAAATATAAGTCATATAAGGAAATAAGATTTAATGCAAACTCATCTATTTTTTTAGTAGTGAAAAGGAAATGACTTAAAACTTTTTCCATAATTACTACAAATTATTAAAGATTAAGTAAATTTTTTAAAATTTTTTCAATATTTTTTTTCAATATTTTTTTGTTTGAGAGATTATTAACAAAGATATCCACATTAATTTTAGGTGATTGGCAATATTTTGGTCCAATATATAATATTGAAGATTTATTTATTTTTAAGTTATCAACAAAAAATGTGGGAATTTTTTTTAAGTAGAAAAATTTTTTATTTGTTGCCATTTTTTGATTTTTTTTTGTTCGGAACAGAAAAATTATTTTATCAAAAATGTTAGAAAAATCTTGGGGATAATAAATATATGTACCTAATTCGATAAATCATGTTTCATTATCATCTAATTTAGTAATTGAGTCTTTAATTATCTTGTTCATATATTTATTTAATCTCTTTAAAGATTCTTCATCATTAAGTACTAATTGTCCTAATTTTTTTCGATTTACTTCTGTTTTGTTGACATATTGCTTTCCAAATATTTTTAAAATTGTTTGATATCCAAGATAAGGATATTTGTATATTTGGTGAACATATTTGTCTGCTTCTCATGTTTTATATCCTAAGTCCTTAATATAAGATAAAACTAGTGATTTGCCACTACATGGCTTGCCTGTTATACAAATTTTCATTTTTGTTTATATCATTATAATTTAAATGTTAATTTTTCAATTTACAATACAATGAGATAAGTATCTATGAGATAAGTATCTATTTGAATAGCTTTTGTTTTGGATTTTGCGTGAAGTTTAGTTTAAAGTGCCCAAATTAATTTGACATAAATTATTATATACCTCAAATGCTGATTTAAAGTTTAAACTTTCAC
>CACXEQ010000032.1 GCA_902766725.1 uncultured Ureaplasma sp. | reverse complement strand
TGATGTGGCGGAATGGTAGACGCTTAGGACTTAAAATCCTATGATAGCAATATCGTGCGGGTTCAAGTCCCGCTATCAGCACCATTTATGCGGGTATAGTTCAGTGGTAGAATTATAGCCTTCCAAGCTATTAACGTGGGTTCGATTCTCATTACCCGCTCCAATAAAAGTTAATTTTACAACTAGCTTTTAACATAAAAATTAAGTTTATTGTTTTGTTTAGTTTGTTATCTACAGATGTACAAATTTACAAATTAATATTTTATTTTTTGTTCATAAAAACTTTATTTTTTCCAAATATTTTTGTTTTAAGATTTCATTTAATCTTAAATATAATATGAAAAAAGGAGAATAAAATGAAAGATAAAACAAAAGCAATACATTGTGTTAAATATAAGGATCAATTTGGTTCAGTTAATACACCTGTTTACCAAACATCAACATTTTCTTTTAACAGTGTTAATCAAGGAGCAAATAGATTTTCTGGTAAGGAATCTGGTTATATTTATACTAGATTAGGTAATCCAACTTCTGATGTTTTAGCTAACAAAATTGCTGCTTTAGAAAATGCTCAAGCCTGTGTAATGACAGCAAGTGGAATGGGAGCTATATCTTCAGTAGTATGGACATTTTTAAAATCAGGTGTAAGATTAATAGCTGATAACAATTTATATGGTTGTACATATGCTTTATTTTTACATACATTGACAAGATTTGGAGTAGATGTAAAATTGGTTGATTGTAGTAATCTTAATGAGATTAAAAAAGCATTAACCAAAAATACAATAATGGTTTATTTTGAAACACCAGCTAACCCAACAATGAAAATTAATGACATTGCTGCTATAAGTAAACTAGTTCATCATTACAATTCTAAAATTAAAGTTGTTGTAGATAATACTTTTGCTAGTCCATATTTACAAAAACCACTTACTCTTGGAGCAGATATAGTAGTACATTCAGTCACTAAATATATTAATGGTCATTCTGATGTTATTGCCGGTTGTGTATGTGGTAGCAAAAAAGATATTCAAAGTGTGGCTATGATTGGAGTAAAGGATTGTACTGGTTCAGTGTTAGATCCACATGCTGCTTTTTTAGTAAATAGAGGGTTTAGTACCATTGGTGTAAGAATGGAGCAACATTGTGCTAATGCCAAAAAATTTGCTGATTATTTAGTTAAGTGTAAATATGTAAAGAAAGTTAATTATCCAGGATTAAGAAACACAAAAGAATATAGTGTTGCTAAAAAGCAAATGTCTGATTTTGGTGGTATGATTAGTTTTGAAACAAAATTAACATTTGAACAGACAAAGAAATTTGTTAATAATTTAAAAGTTTGGATATTAGCTGTTAGTTTAGGTGGCTTTGAGAGTTTGATTGAACATCCTGCTAGTATGACACATTCTACATATTCTAAACAAGATTTAGCAAAATTTAATATTACTCCTAATTTAATTCGAATTTCAGTTGGATTAGAAGATGTTAATGAGTTAATTGCTGACTTTGAACAAGCTTTTAACAAAGCAAAATAATTAATTTAATTTAATATCCTAAATCATTGATAACATTTTTTTTATGTTATTAATGATTTTCATGCGGGTATAGTTTAGTGGTAAAACTATAGCTTCCCAAGCTATTGATGTGAGTTCGATTCTCATTACTCGCTCCATTTAAAAATATTAATTTTTAATAGCAACAAATATTTTCAATGTTGTTATACATATAAAAACATCAAACACATTTAAAAAAAATATTAGATAATATTTTAATTATTATCTTTCTTCTCTTTAGTATCTTCAGTATTTTTATTATCTTTTTTCTCTTCTTTTACATCTTCAAAATTACTAGATATTAAATTAGATCAAGAGCTAGGTGTAGTAAATAGATAATTTATTGTTTTTAATTTTCCATCAACAAAGACTAATATACATGAATCACTATTATTGTCAGCAGTATTAAAAGTCATTGAACGACCAGTAGTAGGATTTTTATCATCTTTACTTTTAGGATATAGTTTAGCACCGAATGTAGCCATAGCTCGAAAAGCTTTTGCTGATTGATCATTTCTAATATAATCTGATTCATTTACTGAATCTTTATCTCACAAGAAATCAACTCTTTTATTATCATAATCTTTTTTATTGTAGGAAGCAGTTTTATTAATAGTTTCTTTATCTCATTTTGTTCAAGGACTAATTTTATCATCCTTAATACCAGATTTATTATTCTTTAAAAAAACATTAATTTCATGATTTTTTTTATCATAAAATTTGCCATCAAAATAATCAATAACATTAAAAATGCCAAAATTTTTAATGTTTTTTGCATTATCGACAAATGCACTATAAAAAATAGATTTATCAAAATAACCGCCATCGCTTTCTTTTTTATATCATTTATCTAAACTTTCAAACGAACTCTCTTGTCCAGTGAAAAACTTATTGGTATCATTAAATGTACTACTTCCAAAGATAACAATATAATTGCCGTTATAAAACTTTTTGGAACCATATAGAATTTTTCAATATTCTATATTTTGAAAAACAGCATGGCCATAATAACTCTTATTCTCACGAATTGAATTATAATCAGTGTAACTAACATATATGTTATCAGAACTACAACTAGTTAAAGATATAGTTGGTATTGATCCGATTGTACAAATAACTGGTAATAAAATTAATTTATTTAAAAATGATTTATTTTTCATATAAATTTGATATATATAATTATGCTAATTATACATAAATTATTATATTTAGTTTTGAAATAAAAAGATAAATTATGGATTGTACATTACCTAAAAAAAATTTTTGCCCAAAAACATTAGATAAAACATTTTTTGATAATTTGCCTACTAATGTAAAGCAGATTGGAAAAAACAAAACTTATTTTATAAAAACATATGGTTGTTTAGCAAATGTAAGGGATAGTCAATTAATAAAAGGTATTCTAAACAATTTAGGATTTAAGGAAGTTAATGATTGACACAATGCTAGTTTAGTTATTTTAAATACATGTGCTATTAGACAAAATGCTGAAAATAAAGTTTTATATTTACTAAAATCTTTATCATCATTAAAAAGAAAAAAAAATAAAAATTTAGTTTTTGGCATATGTGGTTGCATGGCGCAACAAAAAAATATTTTGCATAATATATTTGACAATATTGATAATATAAATTTTGTTTTTGGTGTGCATAATTTATATCAATTACCAGTTATTCTTCAAGATGTTTTTATAAATAAAGCAAAATCAATTAAAATTTTAAATAAATTTACTTTAGACCAAAATAGTTTATCTAATTATCAAGATAGTAAATACAAGGCATTGGTTAATATCATGTACGGTTGTAATCATTTCTGCACATATTGTATAGTACCATATGTTCGTGGTTCAATAATATCTCGTCCTAAACAAATTATTCTTAATGAAGTATTATCCTTAAAAAAAGCTGGTTACAAAGATATTATTTTATTAGGCCAAAATGTCAATTCCTATGGGATTGATTTATATCCAGACTATCATTTTAATAATTTACTTGAAGATGTTGCAAAAATAGGGATTGATCGAATTCGTTTTTCGACATCTAATCCTTGAAATTTTAATTATGAAATTATTCATGTAATGCAAAAATATAAAAATTTAATGCCTTATATTCATTTACCAATTCAATCTGGTTCTTCAAAGATATTAGAAAAAATGGGTCGAAAAACTAATCTCAAACAATATATTAAATTGATTAAATATGCACGAAAGAATATTCCTAATCTTGTTGTTTCTACTGATTTTATTGTTGGGTTTCCAAATGAAACATGATGTGATTTTAAAAAAACTTTAAAACTTTATAAAAAAGTTAAATTTGATAATGCTTATACTTTTATTTATAGTAAAAGGCCAAATACACCCGCTAGTAAAATTAGTGATAAAATTAGTTATAAAGTTAAACAAAAACGTTTATTTAAACTTAATAAATTAGTTAAGAAGTATGCAAAGTTGAACAATGAAAAATATGTTGGTCAAGTAGTTCAAGTATTAGTAGATGGTTTTAGCAAAACAAATAAAAAAGTTCTTACTGGTTATAGTTTTAATTGAAAGGTGGTTAATTTTTTAGGAACAGCTTCACCAGGTCAAATTGTTAATGTTAAAATAACAAATTCAAGTCAGTTTAGTTTAAATGGAAAACAAGTATAAACTATAGAAACTTTCAAATTATTTTATTAATTCTTTTCTGTTGTGATACAAATTTCATCTCATATTCAGTTTGAATGTTATTTTTATTGAAATTGTTATTTAATTCAGCATACAAATTTGTAGTTTGATAAATTATTTTACAATCCTTCCTACTTGACAAATTATTAATAGTTCAATAATATAAATTATCATTATCAGTTTTTAATTCAATCAATCCATCATCTTTTAAAAATTGTTTATATATATTTACGAAAGATGATGATGTTAAACGACGTTTTTCATGTCTTTTTTTAGGTCATGGATCTGGAAAATTAATAAATATTTTATCAATTTTGCGCTTGAATTGTTTAATACATATATCTTGAATATTAGTCATAGTAAAGACAAGGTTTTTAATTACTATAGTTGGATTAATTTTTTTTAGAGCTTTTAAAATAATAGTAGGATTTTTTTCTATTCCTATATATGTTATGTTCTTATTTTGCAAACTACTAGTAATTAAAAAAACACCTTTACCACTTCCTATTTCTAAATAGACTTTGTTATTTTTAAGTTTAATTTCACTAATTTTCTTATAGTTAGGATAATTCTCTATAAGTTTATATGCATTTGTTTTATTTCTCAATCTTGCCATTTTTTAATTCAAATAAATAAAAACAATTTAACAACGAAGATAAGAAGTAATATTGACTTTGATTAGAAATTATTTTTTTTAACTGTTTAATTGTAACCCATTTATTTTGAGAATATTTTTCAAAAATACTTCTATCACCCGATATTTTATTAATGGTTTGGCAATTAGTTATATCAAAAACAAAATTGAAAACAATTTCATTCATTTGTGTGGTTGCAATAGTAAAATTATGGGCAACAAGATTGTTTTTGTTAACAACAATATTTGCTTCTTCAAAAATTTCTTGAATAGCATTATCTAAAGGTTTTTGTTGTTTTTCTAAACTGCCTGTAATAGGACATGGGAATAAATCATTTCATTTTTTGTTAGGGGTTGTTAAAGAAACTGGTAATGGTTGATAACGAAGTAAAAAATGATAAGAATTATTTACATTCTTATAACATAATGACGCTGTAGAATTAATATTTCTTCTTTGTGCAAATATAAAATTATGGTTTGATTGACATAAAGATAAAAACTTATTTCTATATAAAAATTTATAATTAGGCTTATTTTTTTTCATCGTTATTTATTATACTTTTAGTTTATTTAACTTGTTAAATAAAAAAGATAAAAAAAATGCATTATCTATTTTATAATTCATAAAAACAATGTTATGCTTATTTTAGATACAAAATATATTACATTAGGTAACAATAAAATTTCTATTATTAACAAATATCAAAATTTAGCTAAAGATATTATTAAAAAAATTAAAAATAATACAGCAAAAGGTATAGAAATGTTTGGTTGATTTAATTACACAAGAAAATATACCAATTTTGATTTTAACCAAATGTTAAAAATAAAAAACAAATGATTAAAAGAAAATATTTGTGATGTAGTAGTTATTGGGATAGGTGGTAGTTATCTTGGAATCAAGGCTTGTGTTGATATGTTATATAATTTTCAAGCAAAACAAAAATTAAATATTTTTTTTGTTTATAACTTTCATAATAATTTCTTATTAAATCTTTTAAACAAATTAAAAAATAAAAAATTTGCTATCATTATTGTTTCTAAATCTGGTAATACGTTAGAAACATCTATTGCTTTTGATTTGTTCAAAAATGCTTTAATTCAAAATTTTGGTGCTAAAGCACATGAATATATATTAGCTATTACAGATAAACAAAAAGGGACATTACATAATCTTGTTGTTAAATACAAATGATCTAACTTTGTTATTCCTAATAATGTTGGTGGTAGATATTCTGCATTAACATCATGCGGAATGTTCTTATTTACATTACTTGGTTTAGATTATAAAATGATTATTAAGGGTGCCAATGATGCATGTAAAGAATTATTCACTGATAATTTAAAAACAAATTCTGCTTTTAAATATGCTTGTTTAAGACATTATTTTAATATCAAAAAGCATAAGCAAATAGAAAATTTTATTGTATATGACCCTAATTTAAAAATGATTGGTGAAGTTTGAAAACAATTATTTGGTGAATCCGAGGGGAAAGAAGGTAAAGCTCTATATCCCACAATTAGTTTGTTTACAACTGATTTACATTCATTAGGTCAATATTTACAAGATGGGACAAGAAATTTTTTTGAAACCACCTTATATGTCAAACAACCTATTTTAGATATAAATCTTTCTATAAAAAATAACGAAGCTAATTTACAATATTTAAACAATAAAAAATTAAGTAATTTAAATGATATTGCTATGCTATCAACTATAAAAGCTCATTTTATTGAAGGAAAAGTTGATAATGTTATTATTTATCTTGATCAACAAAATGAATATCATTTTGGTTATTTGTATACTTGGTTATGCTTTGCAGCAATGTATAGTGCATATTTACATAATCTTAACCCTTTTGATCAACCAGGAGTGGAAATATACAAAAATAGAATAACTAATATCTTAAAAAAAGGTAAATAACTTATAATATTTAACATAATAAAACAAATTTAAAGGTATTTATGGCAAGAGTTGATTATTGTATTATAGGTTATGATAAATTTGGTGAGCAATTAGCTAGCAAGCTTAAACAACTCGGTAAAAAAATAATGATTCTTGAGATTGATCCTAATAAAACAGATAAAATCCGCCAAGAATATGAAATTGTTATAAGGTGTGATGGTAGAGTTTTAAATGCTTTAAGAGATTCTGCAGTAAAAAATGTTAAACATGTCATTGTTGCTGTTGGAACTGACGTAGAAAGTTCAATTATGATATGTGCCAATCTTAGACAATTAGATTGCAAAAATATTATTGCTGTTGCCAAAAATTCAACCCATGCATTTGTTTTAAAATCAATTGGTATTATTAATGTCATTATTCCAGCTAATATTGTAGCTGAGAAATTAGCTATTCAATTAGTTTATAATTACGGGGCTGATGTATCTGTTATTAATAATGAAATTAGTATGGTAAAAGTTGTTGTTACTAATTCTGATTTTTTTCAACAATTTTTGACTACTATTAATTTCGAAAATAAGTATAAGGTAAAAGTACTTTGCTTGCAAAGAAAAGAAAAAATTTTCTTCCCTATTCCTAAAAATATTGATTTTAAAATTGGGGACATTGTTTCAATAGTTACACCAAATTACAATATCGAAAAAGTTATTAAAGTTTTAACAACAAATGAAAAATAAAATTAATTTCATTTATTTGTGTTATTTTTATTATAATGAATGTAACCACACAAGGATGGCAAGTCTTTGTGTGTTTTTATTTATTAGAGGTGGTGTATGGAAACAAATAATGTATTATTAGATTTAATTAAACAAATAGCAGATGCTAAAGAGGTGTCTGAAGATGCTGTTGTCATGTCTTTAGAAGACGCAATGAAAAAAGCATATGAGAAGGAAGACATAGATGCATGTGCCAAAGTTACTATTGATAAACTTACTGGTAAAATTGCTTTATATAAAGTTTTTAGCATCATTGATGATAAAACTATCGAAATTGATAAAACTAACGAAAATGAAGAAAAAATATATAACGAAAATAATCAAATTCTTTTATCTCAAGCCCTTAAATTAGATAAGAATGCTGTTGTAGGTGGTACTATTAGTAAATACATTGATATTAATACTTTACCAAGGCGAGTAGTTGCTCACATTTTACAAGTTTTAAAACATGATGTATCAATTGAATCAAATAAATTAGTTTATAAACAATGAATAAATAAAAAAGGAACAATTATTTATGCAGAAGTGGAAAAAGTTGATCATAAATCTAAGATTGTAACAGTTAATTTAGGTAAAATTTTTGGTACAGTTCCTAAAATTGAGATAAATCCTAATGAAAAACTTGTTCCAGGTTGTAAATATAAATTTTATGTAAAAGACGTTTTACAACAATCAAAAGGTTGACCTATTATTTTATCTAGAGCTAATGGGGCAATAGTAGAAGATTTATTACGTGTCAATATTCCAGAAATTCAAACAGGAATTGTTCAAATTGTAAAAGTAGGAAGAATTGCTGGTTTTAAATCAAAAGTAGTTGTTAAATCAACCCAAGCTGGTGTTGATCCAATTGGATCATGTATTGGAGCAAGAGCTGATAGAATTAAACCAATTTTACAAGAAATGGGAACAGAGAAAATAGAATTTGTTGCCTATGATGATGATTTTAGTAAGTATTTAGTTAATGCTAGTAATCCTACTCCATTAATTGGATATAAGATAATTGATCCTGTGTATGAAGAAACAGAAACAGGAATAAAAAAAGAAATAGAACGTAAAAAAATTTATTTAATAGTTCCTGATGATCGATTAGCTTTAATTATTGGAGTTAAGGGAAATAATGTTAAGATCTTATCTGATCTATTTGATTGTACAGTTGAAGCAATGACTTTGTCTGAAGCAAATGATCAAAAAATTACATATATTAAGGTTGATAGGATTGCCCCAACCACTACTTTAAAACATCCAACAGATAAACCTGTTAATAAATTTAGTTCTATTTATAATAAACATCACAATATAGATATTGATATGCAAGCAATTGATGAAATTGAAAATAAAATTATTGATAAGCAAAAAAAACAACCTGATGAAGTTAATGAAGAACCAATTACACAAATGTCCAATGAAGAATTGCAATCATATTCTGATGATTTAGCTGAATTAGATAAATTAACTAAAGATTTAAAAGAATAATCTAATAAAACAATTATTTTGAAAGGAGCACAGATGGCTAAGAAAAGAAAAAAAAATAGTGATAATAGGCAATCTGTTGATATTAAAAAACAATTAAAAACTATTAAAACCGGAATCCAAAATGGTGTTTTTGTTTTTACTGGTCCCCTGACAGTTGCTGACTTTGCTCAAAAAATAAATAAAAGTTTAAGTGAAGTTCTTAAATATTTTTTTATGAAGAGTAAAGCTTATTCTATGAATAAACTTTTGTCTGAAGAAGAAATGGGTGAAGCTTGTTTAGAATTTAATTTAGATTTTGAAAAAAAAATACAGTTAGATGAAACTAATATAATTGATAATTTGACTATTAAAGACAAAGAGTCAGATAAAATTAAAAAATCTCCTGTAGTTACAATCATGGGGCATGTAGATCATGGAAAGACAACTTTATTAGACTATATTAGAAAAAGTCATATTACTAAAAATGAAAGTGGTGGAATTACTCAACACATAGGTGCTTATCAGATTAATCAGAACGGTAATTTTATAACTTTTATTGATACTCCTGGTCATGAAGCATTTACACAAATGCGAGCAAGAGGAGCAAGTATTACTGATGTTGTTGTTTTGGTTGTAGCAGCAGATGATGGTATTAAACCACAAACAAAAGAAGCAATTGCCCATGCTAGAGCTGCTAATGTTCCTATAATTGTTTTTATCAATAAAATTGATAAACCATCTATTAATGTTGATAGAGTCATGTCACAATTGTCAGATAATGGATTAATGCCTGAACAATGAGGTGGCCAAACTGTTGTTGTATCTGGATCAGCAACAAAAGGTACAAATATAGATAAGTTACTAGATGCCATTATTACTTTAACTGATATCATGGAGTTAAAAGCTAATCCTAAAAGAGAAGGATTAGGTATATGTATTGAAGCTAGCATGGATATTGGTTTAGGACCTGTTGCTACTTTACTAGTCCAAAATGGTACTATTAAAAAAGGTGATTTTATAGTTATTGGTAGTATATGTGGTCGAGTAAGAATGCTTTTTAATGATTTAGGTAAAGCAATTAATTCTGCTAGTCCAGGTCAACCAGTCAAAGTAATAGGTTTAAAAGAAGTTCCTCTTCCTGGTACAAAATGGTTAGTTGTTAATGATGAAAATTTAGCTAAAAACCTAGCTAAAAAAGTCATGCAAAAAAAGATTAATCTAAATTGAAATAAGAATAATGTAATTGATAAGAATAGTAAAATTCTTAATTTAATAATCAAGTGTGATGTGCAAGGATCACTTGAAGCCATTAAAGGGATGTTAGAAAAAATAAAAGTTACAGAAACAAGTTTAAATATTATTCATGCCGCAATAGGCACAGTTTCTAATTCTGATATACAGTTGGCTAAAGCTTCTAATGCTGTTATTATTTGTTTTAATGTTCATCCATCTAGTATTATTAAACAAATTGCCAACGAGCAGCAAATCAAGTTTTATTACTACAACATCATTTATAAGTTAAAAGATGACATAATTAATATGTTATATGGTAGTTTAGATCCAGTTTATATAGAAAAACATATAGGTGAGTGCCAAGTTAAACAAACATGAAAGCATTCTGCAATTGGAACTATTGCTGGAGTTTTAGTTACAAATGGTAAAGTAACTCGTAATGCTTTTGCTAGAGTAATAAGAGATGGAAAAGAAATATATCATAATTCAATTGCCAGTTTACATCATGGTAAAGATTCTATTAATGAAATATCTTCAGGCCATGAATGTGGTTTAGTTATTAAAAATTTTAATGATATTAAAATCAATGATATTATTCAGATTTATATCAATATTGAAAAAAAACATAATATTAATGAAAATACATTAACCAATGAAAAAAAATAATAATAGTAGTAAATTTAATCATGATCGTATACAACAAACAATGTTAATTGTTTTAGCTAATGCTTTGCATAAACAAGCTTATAACCCAATATTTCAATATGCAACATTTACAGATATTCAATTAAATAAAGATTATAGTTTAGCAAAAATATATGTTGATAGTTATATTCAACAGAATATTGATAAGATAATCATTCAACTAAATACTGCTAAAGGTTTTTTTAAAACATGCTTAGCTAAACAGTTAACTATTAGAAAAATTCCTGACTTAATATTTGTAAAAGACAAAACAATTGAACAAACAGCAAAAATTGATAATTTACTAACAAAAATTAAGCATAAGTAATTTATTAATTAATTTGGCGATTTTGTTTCTTTACTTATTTTTTAATAAATAATGAATCATAAATTATTTATATATATCATTTTTGTTATTGTTTGTATATATTTTTATGTTTAATAATCATTTTTAACATTTAAGTAAATATATTGGATATTTAACCACTAATGTTATTTTATATCTTCTATTATTTTCTAAAATCAATTTATATAATAAAATAAAATATTGTTAAATTACTGCAAGTGAAACATAATTTTGACTCAGAAGTGGTTTGAAGGGATAAATTAGAATGATTTTAAATGATTACTATGTATTGAATAATGGTGTTAAAATACCCAAAATAGGTTATGGTACATGACTTATTGATAATAATAAAGTTGTTAGTACAGTAAAGTTAGCTATAAAATGCGGTTATATTCATATTGACACTGCTCAACGTTATGGAAATGAAGAAGGCGTTGGTAAAGGTATAAGAGAAAGTAAGATTAATAGAAAAGATCTTTTTGTTACTACTAAATTAGAAGCATATGCCAAAAATAAAAATGATGCTAAAAAATTAATTGATTGTTCATTTAAAAAACTTAATATTGGATATATTGATATGATAATTATCCATTCCCCACAACCTTGACAGTATTTTAGATCTAGAAATAGATATTTCGCCGAAAACATCGAAGTGTGAAAAACTCTAGAGTGATATTATAAAAATGGATATGTTAAAGCAATAGGTGTTTCTAATTTTGAAATTGAAGACATTAATAATCTTTTAAATAATTGTGAAATAAAACCAATGGTTAATCAAATTTTGACACATATTACTAATACCCCGATGGAACTTATCAAGTTTTGCCAAAAAAATCAAATACTTGTAGAGGCTTATTCACCATTAGGTCATAAGGAAATATTAAATAATCCTGTTATTTTAAAAATAGCTCAAAAATATAATGTTTCTTCAGCTCAATTGTGTGTTAAATATTGTTTACAACTTGGTCTTCTACCTATTCCAAAAGCATCAACTATAAATCATATAAAAGATAATGCTAATATTGATAATTTTGAAATTAGTAAAAAAGACATGGATATATTATTAGATCAAGATGTAATTAAAAATTATGGTAATGCTAGTTGTTTTCCAGTCTTTGGTGGAAAAATAGATAAAAATCAATGCTATAAAAAAGGAAATTTCATAAGAAGAAAATAATTTAAATTATTTCAAAGATATCTTGATCAGTATAATTTTGTCTAAAATTAATTTGTTTGATATCCTAGCAAATTATATTTACATCTATTATTTTTACATTCGAATTATTTTAAAGTTTTATCAAAAGTAAATTCATCAGATTTAAACCACGGTTTTAAATCATGTTGTTTAAATTCTATTTGTTCCGCATTTATTGAATTAGATGAAATTTTTAAAATTTTTATTCAACCATCACTTCGTCATTGATCATTAGCTTGATATTTAAATCTATATTCCCCAGGGGGGAAATATCCCTCAGTTAGAAGTGCATACACAGGATAATCATAAATGCATACTCCTACTCTATTTGCATATGTGACATTATTATATATTTTTGGTTCTTCACTATCAGGATCATATGATTTAAAAACAACTGCAAAATCTTTTGAAGCATCTTCTAATGTTATATAGTTAAATGTCCGTGAATATAGTTCATAATAGTAAAATTCATTAAACAACTCTAATAAATTAGTATTATTTTCAACATATATTGGATCGGCAGCTTTTGTTATTGATTGATAATTATCCCACAAGTGTACAGTAGCAATTACATTATATTCACCATTAGCTATACTTGCTCCTCATGAAATTAATCTAGGATTATTTGCACTACTAATTTTATCAATCAATTTTTTTCAATAATCAGAGAAAGACCCACCATTCATTAATCCTGACACTATTTCCATCAAATCTGATTGTCAATTTTCTACATAATTTGAACGATCAGGTATTTCTTCAACTGCAGCAGACATTAATGAATTTCATGCTGCTTGAGGAGTAACATTTTTAAACTCTTTTAAATTTTGTTCACCACTTATCTTATATTGAATAAAATTTATAGCATCATCATAAGATTTAGGATTTTTCATGAATTTTTTTCTTTTTTCAATATTTGCATCAAAATTTGGATCAATAAGTTTTGTTCCTACATAATAATCTATGCCATAACGTGTAAACCCTCACTGTTGGGCTGGAAGCAAGGGAACAATATCATTAGGATCAATAATATTAAAAATATTATTGTATATATTAGACCTGGGGTTAGGATTTTGGTTTACATTAGCTCCACTAGGAGCTGCAGCTGTATAAGTGTAAATATCATCTTTGTTTAGTATGTAATTGCCATTACCTAAAAATGATTCTAATTTATTTTCATAAATTGCTCTATTAAGTATTGCTGAAGTAAGATTTGCTACTGCACCACCTCGTGAATAACCGGTTATTCATAGTTTAATTCGACCATCAATTTTATATTTTTTTATATAACAATTTAAAAAGCAAATAACATTTTGGGCGGATAAATCAAAACCAGAGTGGTTCTTATTTAAAGTTTTAAAAGTATATTTATTACCATCTAATGATGTTACAGTTCTAGTATCTGAACCATTGCCAACAAACATATTATCAGCTCACTCATTTTTATATGAACAACTTCTTATTGGTAAATAAATTAGAGTTGTCTTATCATGATAATCATCATTAAAATAATTATCTGGATATGTGTTACAAGCTATTGTAGCACCAATTGATTCCTTTGTTGTAAGTGTGTTATAACCAATTTGCTCATAATTCTCAAATTGTAAACGGTCAACGACTAAATCTTTAATATATTTATCGCCATTTTCAGATAATTCACCTTCATCGCATGTATCTGCACTACATAAACTAGCGATAGTTGCTGCTGCTAAAGATGGATTATAAATATTAGATGGTTTAGTAAAAAAATGTTCAGAAAATCAAAATTGATTACCTTTAGATCCCCCAGGGATTAATCGCATATATTTATTTGCAACTTCCCCTACAAAAAAAGTAATTTCTGGTGATAATTTTTTAATATTTCTATATTCTATTAATCATTGTACTTTATATTCACCATGAGGGATATTTTTTTCTCAATTAATGCTAAAATCAGTAGAATTTAAAGTGATTTTGTTATCTAATTTTGGATCACCTTGATAATTAGTTTTAATATTTTGTATATCTTCAATCAAGATAGAATCAAAATATACTTTTATAAAATTCTTCTCAGTTTTCCCAGAAATATTATCATAAGTATATATATATGATTTGTTACATTTAATATCAATTTTTGCTTTATTAACAAAGCATGATGTCATGCATATATTTAATGCACCCAATAAGATAATATTTTTTATCTTGTTCTTTAAAAATCACATACTATGATATTATACATTGATAAAGTAGCTAATTTTAATTATCATATATCATGAGAAAAGTAGATCTAAGTTTGCCTTAGGCACCTATAAATAAAGAAACAGATTATTTTAATTTAATCTTCATATGGTTTTAAAACACATTAGTCTTTCTCTTTATAATAATAGCAATAGTCAACACCTTTTATAAATTAAAGCATTAATTAATAAAATAAAATATTGGTTATGGATCAATTGGACTTTGCTTCATTGTAGATAAATAATCATTCTTTTTAATCTTTGATTAGTCTACACATTTATTAATTTTTTTCTTTAACAAGTACATCTAACTATATTCATATAGAGACCTACCAATGCCTTCCATGAATGGATGTCCATATTCATTTCAATATACTTATTCACTATTTGAGAAAAAGTAGTATCTGACATTTTATTTGTGTCTTTTAATGTTTGAAGCAAATAATTACCATTAGTAAAAATAAATTTAACTTTTGAAATAGTTTTTGTTCTTATCTTACCAGCAAAACCATATAAACCTTCAAATAAATAAGCATGTATTTTTTGGGACTTAACTCAAAATATTAAAGATTATTACAAGTGATTTATTAACGAAAGAATTTATAAAAATTTAGATAACAAAATAGTGGTGAATAAATTAGTTTATAATCATAAGGAAAGTGGTCTAAATTTATTATCCTAGTTTATCCTAATTTAGGAGTAATATATAATATATGCAAATGAGTAAGAAAGCAAGAATTCTTAGATATTAGATATAAAGTAGTAAATACCAATATAGACAAAAAGTTTATTGGTAAGAATTTAGACTTAGAAATAGTTAAATCTAAAAGTGGACCTGGTGGTGATGGCGGAAGAAAACCAGGTAGCACTAATAAAATCACTTTATCTAAACTTTCTGATAAAGTTGATAATTTAACAGAT
>CACXEQ010000031.1 GCA_902766725.1 uncultured Ureaplasma sp. | reverse complement strand
CTTTTAAAAACATAATGTCTGTGACAATGCTTACAATATCAAATTTGATTATTGGCTTTATCAAAACCTTTTTTGATTAATTTATCCCCACAAATTTTGCATTTTTTTCTTCCATAATTTACCATAACTTAACCTCATATTAGTATAAGTTAGGCGAATTTTTTGAGCTTCACTAATACAAATTTTAGTCAAAAAAGCGAATTTTTTTAGACTTTACTCAAAATTATTATTTAAAGTTGACACATCCTAATCAAGTTTATTAAATCTTTAATCAATTGTTTTAAATTTTTGATTATTTCTTTTTGAAATTCTACAAACTAAAAAGAAACATTAGATCTATTCACAATAAATAATATATCATTCAAATAATATTGCAAAATTAGTATTTTTAAAAACTTGATTTTTTAGGTTGTATTATAACAACTCAATTATCACATAAACAATACTATATAATTGATTTAATTATGGAAAACTTGATACAGTATTTAAAAACAAGAGGAATCATCAATAAAATAAGTGATGAACAAAAATTGCAAGAAGCTATTAATAAAAAGCAAGGCATTTATATTGGATTTGATCCTTCTTTTAAATCATTACATTTGGGTAACTACATCCAAATTCATTTATTAAATATTTTTGCAAAATATGGTTTACCCACTTATGCTGTTATTGGAGGAGCTACAGGAGCTATTGGTGATCCATCTGGCAAAAAACAAGAAAGACAATTATTAGACTTAAAACAATTAAATATTAATATTGAATGCTTAACTAATCAAATTAGAAAATTAACCAATATTAAAGAAATAATTAATAATGCTACTTTCTACAAAAATATGACTATTTTTGGATTTTTAAGAAATGCAGGAAAACTTATTAATGTTAATTATTTACTAGAGAAAGATATTATTGCCAGAAGATTAGAATCAGGTATATCATATGCAGAATTCAGTTATAACATTATACAGGGTTATGACTTTTTATGACTTTATCAACACAAAGGCATTGCCATTCAATGTGGTGGTTCTGACCAATGAGGCAACATTACTACTGGACTTGAAATGATTAGAAAAACTCATGAACATGCCAACGCAGTCGGAATAACAATTAATTTATTGACTAAAGCAGATGGGACAAAATTTGGCAAATCAGAAAAAGGAGCTATCTATTTAGATAGTGACATTACTTCACCATATGAAATGTACCAATTCATTCTAAACCAAGCTGATGAAAACTTACTAAATATGTATTACTTTTTCTCTGATTTAAATATTGAAGAAATTAATACATTATTGGCTAGGCATAAACAAAATCCAAGTTTGAGATTAGGTCAAAAAACACTTGCCAAAGAAATAATTGAGCACATTCACGGTCATGAAGCATACAATCAATGTTTTAAAATATCTAATGCATTATTTAATAACAAATTAAATGAACTAAATCTATCTGAATTAGATGTTTGTTTACAACAATATAATCCTATTGTTGTTTCTAGTCCAATAAAACTGGTAGATTTTTTACTAAATAACAATACTGGAATAACAAGTAAAAGAATTTTACGTGATCTGATTAAAGCACAAACTCTTCTAGTTAATAACAAGATTATCAATGATGAAAATGTTGTTTTAAATGATCATGATGCATATTTGCATAAATATACTATTATCAAAAAAGGAAAGAAAAATTATTTTATTATTAAATGGACAAATAAATAATTATGGCTAATATATTTAAATCAATGCTTTCTAGCATTATTGCTAGAAACATGAAAAAAAAACTTACAAGTTGAACAATTCATGAAGAAGATATTACAGAAGTTCTTAAACAAATTCGTAATGTTCTTCTTGATGCTGATGTTAATTTATTAGTAGTAAAAAATTTTATTAAAAATATTAGACAAAAAGCTGTTGGTTATGTAATGGAAAAAGGCCAAGATACAGAACAAGTTTTATTAACAATAGTAAAAAATGAACTTGTTAATATTTTAGGCAAAAATAAAAAAGATTTAATAATTGATGATAAGCAAACAAGAATTATGTTAGTTGGATTAAATGGTGCTGGAAAAACTACTACAATAGCTAAATTAGCCTATTGATTAAAAACTAAAAAAAATCTACAACCATTAGTTGTTGGCTTAGATGTCTATCGGCCTGCTGCAATAGATCAATTACAACAATTAGCAAATAAAATTGATGTGAATTGCTATAAAGAACTAAACAACAAGGATGTATTATCAATTACTAGAAATAGTTTAAAATTTGCCGATAGCAAAAATAGTAGTGTTATTTTGTTTGATACAGCTGGTAGATTACAAACAAATAAACAATTAATGCAAGAATTAAAAGATATAAAAAATGCTACTAATCCCCACGAAATTATTTTAGTTGTCGATGCAATGTCTGGGCAAGATATTATCAATGTTGCTAAAGAATTTAATGATACATTACATATAACAGGTCTAATTATTACTAAACTTGATTCTCAAGCTAGAGCAGGAGCGGTATTATCTATAACAAGTTTACTAAACATTCCTGTAATATTTAATGGAACCGGAGAAGCTATTGGCTCGTTAGATGTATTTTGACCAAATCGAATGGCTGATCAAATTTTAGGGTTAGGTGATGTTTTAACTTTAGCCGAGAAAGCAGTGGATAAAATTGATCAAACATCTTCTAAAAAAAGCTTTTCAAGAATGCTAGCAGGTAAATTTGATTTAGAAGATTTATTAAGACAAATGGAACAAATTAATAAACTAGGATCATTAGGAGGTATTATGAAAATGATGCCTAGTAGTATTACTAGTCAAATTAATGATGATCAAATAGAAGATGTTGAAAACAAAATTAGAATTTGAAAAATTATTATGACAAGTATGACATTAAAAGAAAGAAGGGACCCAAAATTATTTAAAAAAGAACCAAACCGAAAAATAAGAGTGATAAAAGGATCAGGCAGAAGACCCGATGAATTAAATAAGATGTTATCGCAATGATCACAAGCTAAAAGCAAATTAGAAGAATTAGGTAAAAAAATAAAATCAGGTAAAAATCCAATTTTAGATTTATTAAAAGGAAATATGTAAAATGGATTTTAATAAATATTTACCAAAATACTTGATTATTAAAAATGTTTTAAATATATATGGAATAACTACCCAACATTTTTTTTTTTTTTTTTTACAAGAAATTAACACTAAATTCTTAAACAATAATTCTATTCTATCATGACATCCATTAATAATTAAAGATGGTCATAATTTTTATTATTTCAAAGGAATAAAACATGCTGATTACTTACTAGTTAAGTTCTGCCTAAATAATCCATCGTTAGGAATAAAATATAATGAAACAATCCTAGAAAACTATTTTAATAAAAATTCATTTGAATTATAACTGCTAATTAATTAACTTTCATTTAGTAAATCAAATTGTTTATGCAATTATAACAAACAATTTTTATCATATTATGTATTTATAGATTAAACAAAAATTAACTTTTATAATCGAAAATACAAACTCTAACTAATGGTTTTTTATTTTTATTTTTTCAAACAAAAAATAAAATAGTATTTTCTATAATTTTTTTAATTTTTTCATCATCAATTTGTTGTTGATTACTAGCAATTTCTTTTTCTATATTTTCTTTAATTGAATAACTTATTTTTTTTATTAATGGAATACTTGTATTGACATAAAAACACCCTCTTGTGATTAAAACAGGTAATCCAATAATTTTTTTTGCCTTTCTGTCAATAACAATCGTAGTATTAAATATTCCATCTGTACCTAAAACTTTTCTTACAGCAAGTATTTGAGAACTATTTTCATTAATTCTATTACCATCAATATAAACATCACTAGTGTCAACAAATTGATCAGTAGCTTTTACTGTATGATCTATTAGATAAACTTTTTGCCCATTAGTTACTTGAATGTATCTTTCTTTATTCAAACCTAAGAAATTAATATTATGTTCCATAGCTGATAACATTTTATATTCACCATGGATGGGAATAATATACTTTGGAGCAACTAATTTAATCATTAATTCAAGCTCTGTTTGTGTAGCATGTCCAGATGCATGAAGTTTACAGGATGGAGAATTTTCCACTACTCTAATCCCTTTTTTATAAAGCTTATTAATTAATGTCTCGACTTGCTGAAAATTACCAGGAATAGGATTAGAACTAAATAGTAGTGTGTCAGTTGGTTTTAGAATAATGTGAGGATATTTCCCCTCTGCCATCATATTCAAAGCTGCTGAAGGTTCACCCTGTGAACCTGTTAAAATAATAAGCAGTTCTTTATCCATTATTTCTTTAATATATGATGGTTCGATAAAATCAGTTTTAGATGTTTTTATTAATCCTGTTGTAATAGATGTATGAATATTATCATCCATTGTTTTACCAATAATACAAATTTTTCGATTAAGATTAATTGCTATTTCAATAATATTTTGAATTCTACGTAAATTACTAGCAAAAGTGGTAACAAGCACTCTACCAGGAGCTTTACAAATTTGTCGTTTAATTTCATCTAAAACTAGTGCTTCAGAAGGACTAAAACCTGGTGTCTCAGCATTAGTTGTTTCACAAAGTAATAAATCAACTCCTCTTTGAGCAATATTAGAAATTTTGTGAATATTTGTTTGTTCCATTTTTTGACTGAAGTCAAATCTGAAATCACCACATGTAACAATATTACCATTGGGAGTATTAATACATAAACCATAACATAATGGTATAGAGTGACAAACTCTAAAACAATCTACATGAAACTGTTTAGTATTAAATACTGTATCTTCTTTCATTTCAATAAATTTTTTTAGTTTTGCATCAGGGTGCTCTTTTAATTTTCGTTTAAGAATGTTTTGCACTAATAAACTCCCCATTACAACAGGAACATCAATAGTTTTTAATAAAAATGGTACACCACCTATATGGTCTTCATGAGCATGAGTAATAATTAAAGCTTTGATTTTTTGTTTATTCTTTATCAAATAGTTAAATGGACAAACAATTGATGATACTCCTGGTAATACAGATTCATCAGAAAATTTGTTTCCACAATCAATAATAATAATTTCATCATCATGTTCAATGATATACATGTTTTTTCCAATTTCTTCTATGCCGCCCAAAGCAAAAAAAATAGTTGGTTTGTTATTTTCACCCATATTTTCTCCTAATAAACAATATATGAACTATCATTATCTAAATATTTCTTCTTTTTATCAATTTGCTGATAAAATAATATCCCAAATAAGTGGTCAATTTCATGTTGAAGACAAATTGATAGTAAAGCTTCTGCATTTATTATTATACTTTGATTATTGTTCAACATATCAATAGCTTGTACTTTTATTTTGTTAAATCTAGAAACATGGCCTTTTATCTTTTGTCTAACTGATAAACATCCTTCTCCAGTTTTTAAATAACATTTGCCAATTGAATGAGCAATTATTTTAGGATTAGCTAATAAATATTTATGTTCTTTCCCATCATTAAAATGTACATAGATAATTTTTTTATCTAATCCAACTTGATTAGCAGCAATAGCTATTCCTGGATTAATATTATATTGTTTATCTTGTTGATTATAGCAAGCATCAATATAACTAATCATTTTTTCTACTAATGTTTGATCATCATCTGATAATGGAAAAATCACATCCTGACATTTTTTAAATAAAAATGGGTTAGGGTCTACTAATATTCAATTATCTTTAGGAATTAAATTTCTCATAATTTAGAATAAAGAGTTAATTAATAATATTTTATACAAACAATTGATAGATAAACAATTTTTTTTGAACATAGCTCATAAATATAAATACAACTTACAAAATTTACACACTTTTTTGTTCATAACTATTCAATATAAACTAAGTATTATGTAATTTGGATAATAAAATAACTATTAATATTTGTATTACATTATAATTAATTACATGTTAATATAATGAAAGGTAAAAAATGGCTAATAAAAAAATTGCTAAAAAACCAGCAAAAAAGAAATCTGCTACAAAGAAATGTTCTAAAAATTGCTGTTGTGGTAAAAAAACAAAAGCTAAGAATAGAACTTGTAGATAATAAATAAAAAAAGACATGATGAACATGTCTTTTTTTAAATTGACACATTAAGTGCAACACCATGGATAATTAGGAGTTGCACTTTTTGTTTTATCTACATATAAATAAAAAAGTGCCCCTAG
>CACXEQ010000030.1 GCA_902766725.1 uncultured Ureaplasma sp. | reverse complement strand
TGCTTTTCTTTCATCAATTTCAGCTTTAGTAAATCCTGCATTTTCCATATAAATGATAAAATTTTCTAATGATGATTGTTTTAAATTATCAAAGTCAATTTGACTAATATTAGTATTACGATTTAGTTGTATATTAAAATTTTTAGAAGCATAATCTAATAGGGTATTTGTTCTAACTGTAAAACTATAATTTTGTGCAGGATCAAATAATTTATTTCTCAAAATTGCTAAATCATTTTTTAAAAAATTATTAAATTTGTTGATATATACATCTTTGTCAATATCTTTTTCTTTCAAAGAAGCACTATACTTACTAGCAAATTGTCTTTCTAAATTATTATAAGTTTGAGCATCAAAGCCAAATTCTTTATCAAATCCACCAATATCATTACTTGTACCATCACTACCACATGAAGTAAGTGGAGATACTATACTTGTAGTAAGTAATAAGCCAGAAAAACATATGACTTTATTTTTGTAACTAACATTGTTAAAAAATTTGTTCATTTTATGTCTTTATATATATTATATAACCTAGAGGAAATTAGGCTAATAAATTTGACCACTTTTCTTATGATTATGTGAAGTTTAGTTTAATGTGCCCAAATTAATTTGTCACAAATAGTTATATACCTTAAATGCTGATTTAAAGTTTAAACATCATAAATTTAAAAAGATTGGAATAGATTATTTGCTAATTTTAGAGTTAAGTCCCAAAATGTTCGCCTAACTTAACTAAATTATGAGTAAAGTCTCAAAAAAGCGAATTTTTTGAGACTTTACTCTGAATATCACAAAGAGAGACTGCCTGCTAAATTTAGCTATGTTACAAAAAAATTGGTTTTCACTATTTAGTAGCATAGAAATTCGGTTTCAAAATATGCTTCTTTTTTAGTAAATAAATTACAACAATTTTTTGGTTAATCAGCAAAGTTTATTCTCGCTATGACAATTTAATAAATGTCTAATAGAGTAATTTATTCTTCTATCAAGCATATTGCTCATACTTTTTACTTCACATATTGATAAGAAAATTAAACGATGATCTGCTCAAAATTAATTTTCCTAAATTAAAAGCAATAGATCTTAATCTTGCATGGTTAAATCAAACTTCACCAGTTTCTGGATTAAAGCTTCTTTGATTAATAAATTCACAATATTTATCTTTTCAACTTTTAAATTTAGATTGTCAATCATTTGCTTATTAAATAAATTTAATAAGTAATATTGTACAAAAGGAATAGTTTTTTACATAAATTTAAAAAGAAATATTGCCACCTACTCCATTAATACCTTCACCCTCATTATTTACTAAAATACCATTATTTATATCATGATTTAATATTTGTATATTATCAGCAGAATGATTAAGATTTGGTGCTATTGCTATTGCTGGTAGTGCTGGATTTGGTAGTGCTGGATTTGGTAGTGCTGGATTTGGATGCATTAGATTATTACGTCTTCTTATAAGTTTTTTTGTATTAGTATACATCAAAAATAGTGCACAAAGAACACAAAGAAGTAGAAGTGACAATATAATTCCAATAATAATCCTACCACAGATTCTATCATTTATTTCACAATCTATTTTTGTTTTATTGAAATCGTCATAATCCTTTTTAACTTTTTTATTAAATGTAATTGATTGTTTATCATTTGTTTGATTTTGTGAAAGTTCAACAAAATGAAAATAATAAAAATATGATACAAATGCATTATTTGAATTTTTTTCATAATATTTCATAAATTCATCAGTAGATGTAAAATTATCTTTATCATCATTAACTTTATCTATAACATTTATCTTTTTATCAGGATTAGATTTCGATCCGTTTTCTATAATATCATTTCATTTTTTTAGTTTGTCAACTTCATTACTAATTGGATCGCTAACAGCTAATGTCCATGATGAATACAAAGCTATTCAAACAGCTGTATAAATTGCCAAACAAGTTACTTCTCATTGCAAAATAGAATCATTATTATCATAAACTGGTTGTCCATTAACTTCTAAAAGAAATGATTTAATAATTTCCCATAGCCATAAAATTCCAATTATAGCAGCTACAATTCATAACTCGTATTTTATTACATTGGATAATCAATGATATGCCTCAAATTCATTTAGAATTTTTCCAGCATTAACATAATCAGCTACTTTTTTATAAAAATTTATAGCATTATTATTAAAGATTTTAGAAGGTCCAATATTGTTCATAGTTGATTTCATTCTAACATCAGACTGTATATTAGTATTCTTAAATTCAGCAACAAAATTATTTTCAATAGCATTATTACTTATCTTATTATCAGAAAAAGAAACATTAGCATTATTAATAATATTACAATATTTTACAAATTTTTCTTCAATTTTTAAATTATCATCATTATTAGCAAATTGACTATTTTGCAAATTAGTTTTTTTACTTAATAAATCAAATAAATTAGTACCATTAAGTTGTAAACCTATTGATGATAGATTGCCTTGGCCCATTGATACTTTATAGGATTCATCTGGTGCTATAAAATCATCATTTTTAGGGTCACTTAATAAGTAATATTCAATTCCAATCTTATCTTTATCTCAACTAAAAGTAATTTTTTGGTCAGGTTCTTTAGTTTGATCAAAATATGCTTCAGTCAATTTTTCTTTTTGATAATCAGGACTGGCCATCAAACTATATCTAGTAAATTGATAACTATCAGATGATAGTTGATTGTTTTTGAAACCAGCATAATTAATTACCGTTCCATCTTTATTGTATGCTAAGTGAGCTGTTACTTTGTCTTTAATTTCTTGAACTTTGTTTTTATAACTACTGCACATTAATTGTCAATCTATGTTCATGTAATAATTATTAGAATAAATGTCTTGAGACATAGTTTTTAAGACTGGAGTAAGAATATAACCTGGAATTATTTCTTTGAACCCCCCATTAGGTTTGTCAGAAGAAGCATCATTATTTTGATTAGAACCTGCTGGAGAATCTTCAACTTCTTCCTTTTCAGATTTATTAGATTGTTTAGAAATAGTAAAAAGTTTATTTATCCAATCATCTTCAATTGGACAATTAATATCTTGGTCTATCTTACCAATATTTTCCAGACTACCGCCCATAAATGTAGGATTTCTTACCAAATTATCTCATAATAATTTATTATCATTTTCTAGGTTGTCACTTTGGTCTTTAACTATAATTTTATATTCATCAAAGAAATTTCTTAGATGATTATAAGCTGACATATATGCAAATTCATCATTTAAATCTTGTCAACAATCAATAATATTAGCTCGTAGTTGCATTAAAATTTGGGCATTATCATCAGTAGTTGGCCGCAAATCATTTAATATTTCCACAAATTTTTTATTAAATTCTGCTTTTCTTTCATCAATTTCAGCTTTAGTAAATCCTGCATTTTCCATATAAATGATAAAATTTTCTA
>CACXEQ010000029.1 GCA_902766725.1 uncultured Ureaplasma sp. | reverse complement strand
TCTAAATAGATTTCCAGATGAATATACTCTTAGTAACTGAAATGCATATGATTTAACTTTTTTATGTGTATATCACTCTTGTTCATCATTTGATGATTTTGTTAATAAATAATCGAGATTGATTTCAATGAATTTTTTCAAATCTTTTCCACATCTGATTGTACTAGACAGCAAATGAATATTGCTTATTCTCAGTGATAATTTTCTTAGCTATTTATCATGAATAGTTTTTGGATGCTTTGCAAGTTTTGTCTACCATTCATAATAATATTAAATTGGCATTGTTGAATTAAAGTTTTGTTTCAAACTTTATTGATTGCTTTTAATAGATCATTTTGTCCATTACGAACAACATATTTAGGTGGTTTAAATTTCTTCATGAAATCTAGGCATGATTCAAAACGTTCTGAATCATATCTAGCAAAACCAATCACGTTTTCATTAGTTCTTGCTATTAAATAGCAACATTTTCTTTTTAACCATAAAGCATAATCAGATATTTGATTATATTGTTGTCTATCTTCTGGTAAAAATATATTTGTATTTCTAAATTTACTTATCTTGTGATGAAATGTAGATTTGCTAACATTAAAATCTTTTATTGTTTTTATTATCTAAAAGAAAATCTATATATCTGTAGATCCATAATTTATTACGAATATCTTTTCTTTTAAAAACATAATGTCTGTGACAACACTTACAATATCAAATTTGATTATTAGCTTTATTAAAACTTTTTTTGATTAATTTATCCCCACAAATTTTGCATTTTTTCTTCCATAATTTAACATAACTTAACCTCATATTAGTATAAGTTAGGCGAATTTTTTTGAGACTTTACTCTTTTTTATTGCATTAAAAATATTTTGATAAATAATATATATATATATATGATTATTATATCTATTAAGTAGCATATTTTGTAACAGCAACATATTTTTAAAAAAATTAGCACTCTTTGATAAAGTTTGCTAAAATATATAAGAGGACATAAATAAACTAATATGAAAAAAACAACAAATAAAAATCTTTTGGTTACTAGAGGGGTAATATGTTTTCCTAATGTCAGAAAAGAAATTGATATTGCTAGGCCAATGTCTATTAAAGCAATTAATGAAGCATATGACAAAAATAAAGAAATTATTATTACAGCACAAATGAATCCTAAATTAGATCAAATTGGTCAAGTTAATGAAATATATAATATTGGGGTTTTGGCTAAAATTGAAAAAATTGTTAAACAGTCTAATGAAATGAAAGTTTCTGTTTTACCAATTAGTCGAGTTTTAATAAACAATATTAGTTTAGTAAAAAATAGTTTATATGTTGATTATGCAATAATTAATGATTCGCAATTATATGTGAAGAATTCAGATTCAAAGCATTTTGCAACATTATTGGAATTATTAATGCGGTATGATCCAAAGATTGCTGCAAATATTAAGATGTTTATTGCGGAAAATGAAAAGTTAAAGCAAAATGTTGATATTGTTGATATAGTTTATCAAATTGCTGATATTTTGCCAATTCATTTTGACCAAAAACAACAAATTTTAGCTCTTAATACATTGGATTTAAAAATTGATGCATTGTGTAGTGTACTATCTAATCCTAATGATATGTCTATGGTTGATAAAAGCATTAATAGAAAAATGAATGAAACTTTATCTAAACAACAAAAAGAGTTTTATCTACGTGAAAAACTTCGTACTATAAAGGAAGAATTAGGAGAAATATCATCTAAAGAAAATGATGCAGACAAATTTAGAAAAAAACTTCATTCTAATCCATATCCTAAAAATGTTAAAGAAAAAATTGAACATGAAATTAATCATTTAGAATCATCAAATCCCCAAGAAGCATCAATGATTAGAACTTACATTGAATGACTATTAAATATTCCATGATGACAAGAAAGTAAAGATAATGATAATTTTGATAATGTTAAGAAGTCTTTAAATGAATCGCATTATGGTTTAACTAAAGTAAAAGAAAGAATAATTGAATATTTAGCAGTTAGAGCTAAATCTAAAAATACAAAAGCTCCAATTATTTGTTTAGTTGGTCCACCAGGTGTGGGTAAATCATCTCTAGCTAATTCAATTGCTGTTGCATTGAATAAACCATTTGTTAAAATGTCTTTAGGTGGTGTAAAAGATGAAGCTGAAATTCGTGGTCACAGACGAACATATATAGGTTCAATGCCAGGGAGAATTATTAAAGCAATGAGAAAAGCAGGAGTTATTAACCCCCTTTTCTTATTAGATGAAATAGATAAAATGTCATCTCACGAACTTGGTGATCCTTCATCTGCAATGTTGGAAGTACTTGATCCTGAGCAAAATAATAAATTTAGTGATAACTATATTGAAGAAGATTATGATTTATCTAAAGTTATGTTTGTTGCTACAGCCAATTATGTTGAACAAATTCCAGCTGCTTTGTATGATAGATTAGAAATAATCGAATTAACTAGTTATACTGAATTAGAAAAATTAGCAATAGCTAAACAATACTTAATTCCTAAAATTTTAAAAGATTGTGGTTTAAACAAAAAAAATTTGTATTTTAGTGATGAATCACTTTTATTTATTATCAGACATTACACATTAGAAGCTGGAGTTAGAGAATTAGAAAGACAAATAAGAAAAATAATTAGAAAATATGTCGTTGAACAAATGACAAAAAAAGTATTTTCAAATGTAAAGATAGATACTAAAGCAGTTAAATTTTATTTGGATAAAGAAATTTACGAGTACAATGTGAGTGAAAAAGATAATATTGCTGGTGTAGTTAATGGTATGGCTTATACATCTGCAGGTGGTGACTTATTACAAATTGAAGTAACACATTTTCTTGGTAAAGGTGATATTAAAATTACTGGTAATTTAAGAGAAACAATGAAAGAATCTGCGGAAGTTGCTTTATCTTATGTAAAAGCTAATGCAAAATTATTTGGTTTAAACAAAATTGATTTTTCTAAGACTGATATTCATATTCATGTTCCTGCTGGTGGAATACCAAAAGATGGTCCATCTGCTGGAGTCACATTAACAACAGCTATTATTTCTGCTTTTTTAAATAAACCTGTAAAAAATACATTAAGTATGACAGGTGAAATTACATTAAGAGGCAAAGTTGGTATTATAGGCGGTATAAAAGAAAAAACTATTTCTGCATATAGAGGTGGAGTAAAAAATATTATCATCCCTTCTCGTGATGAAAGATTTTTGAAAGATGTACCGCCTGAGGTACTTGATAATATTACTATTTATTTAGTAGATAACTATAATGAAATATATTCTATTGTATTCAATAATAAAATATTAAAAACAACTAAAGTTTTAGTTGGCAAAAATGTAAAAAGAAATATATAATTGATTTATATGAGGCTAAAAAATGAAATGCAAATCATGTGGTAATGATGTGACTCCAAAAATGTCAGGCAAACAAATTGTTTTAACTGTTTTTTTATGTATTTTTGGTATTCTTTTAGGGGTATTATATGCTGTTATATGTCGTAAAACAACATGTCCAGTGTGTAAAAAAAATATGTATATCAAACCTCAAAGAACATAGTTTAGATTTATATAACTAGAAAATAGAGTTAAGTTAGGCGAACATTTTGAGAATTAACTCAAAATGAATTGGAGGAAAAATTGGTGGAAGAAGTCCATATCATGGTGATATGGTAGAATAAATGTTCCTGAGGAACCAGATACATCAAAAACATATAGATTTTAAGTTAGAAAATTTTGACTTTTCTAATGGTGTGCTAAACTTTAAAATTGTTAAATATACATCTAGAAAAATCGCAGTTAGATATACAACTATTAATTATGAAAAATATCCTGTTGAGTGATGTTTCAATTAGGTGTGCTAATATTTTAAATATCATAAGCATATTGAACTTAAATAATTTTCTGAAATTGAATTAAGAAATTTACCAATTGAAAATAAATTTAAGTATATGATTATGAAAAAACTTAGTTATACACCAACATGGTGACAAAAAGAATTGGAATTAGCAAAAAAGAAACAGATGAATTTAAAAAATTAGAAAATTCATTAAAAAAGAAGTTAGTTTTAGAAGATGAATTAAAGTTAATTGAAGATGATTATTCCGCTAAAATTAGCTAAATTGATTTAAAAATCATAATGATTAAATCAAAACCTGATTCTAAAAAATAATAATTTTAAGATCAATTTTTACTATTTTTGCTTTAGACTTATCTTGAATTGGTTTTATAAGTAAAAATAAAAGTATTAAAAATAAAAATAAAATTAAAAATATTGAAATATTGACATCAATAATTTAAATAAAAATAAAATTAACGATTTAAATTCAAAAAAGAAAAAGGGCATTTGAAAAATTAAAAATTGATATTATTTAATTAAATATTAAAAAAAATATCAAATATAAAATTTAACATTGAAAAAATTTAAACTAAGGTTTATACTTCTGTTATTATTGAAGATAATTTTTTTGATTTAAGAAAAAAATTGTCAACCATCACAATGTTTGATTGTAAAGGTGTTTATGTCATATGAAACAAAAGTAAAAATTTTTATTATGTAGGCAGTCTAAAGATGCATATAAAAGATTGTTTATACAACATTTTAATAATAACATGGAAAAATATCATTTTTGCCAAAGATTGATTTGATGGTGATGAATTTTATTATAAAGTGATACCATTACAAACAAAAGATGAATTAGATGAGAATGAAAAAGAATTGATAGAAAATTCGATTCATTTAAACATGGTTATAATGCTACATGAGGCAATTATTAAAATTTTATTTAACTAATCCATTATCTTTAATTAATTTAAGGATAAAGCAGAAATCACTATTAATATTGGTCAAATTACCATTTAAGCTTACAGCTCATATATTAAGAAGGTCTAATGTTTCAATAAGACATATGAGTATGTAGTAGATGTTAATACAATCTTTATGGTGAATGATCAACAGCAACTATTATCAATTTATAAGATTTATTCTTCTAAAACATTTAAGGAATTTAAAAATATTATTATTCATTAAAAATTCATTGTAATTTTTACCTAAAAAAGCAATACTTCTTTTTTTGACCTTTTATTCACACATCAAAGCTAAACTGTTCTAATTTATCTCAAATATCTTTTTTAAAACAAGATATTGGAAATGGTACTGTTAATTTAACAGAATTATGTTTAAAAAAAGTGTATGATTTGTTTCCTTTCTTTGTTGTCATGGATAGTTATAAATTTATAGTTAATTTTTTCAACTATTTGCGTTGAATAGTTTTGGAATGTTTTGGAAGTTTTTGAGACTTTAATATGATGTTGCACCACCTGATGTGTCCATTATTAAGTCATCGAAATAAAGACGTCTCAAATGAATAATACCATATGTAAATTTAATATTATAGTAATACAATACTAAAACAAGTGGAATTAATATTGTAAAGATTACTATAATTTGAATAATAATTTTACCAAATATTCTATTGTCTATCTTAAGTTTGATTTTTTCTTGGTTGAATTGTTCATAATCAATTTTAACTTGATGATCATCAGGAACAATTGATGAACTATCATTTTGTGATTGCAAAAGATCAACAAAATAGAAATAATAAAAATATGATTCAAATGCCTCAGATTTATTCAAGTTATAATAATTATTAAAATTATCATATGATTTAAAATTATCTTTATCATCACCATTAACTTTATCTATAACATTTATCTTATCATCAGATGAAGATTTTGATCTATTTGTTATAGCATCATTTCATTTACTTATTTTATTAACTTCAACATCAATTGGTTCACGAACACCATATTTTCAAGATACATACATAATTACTACAAGAATAATTATCACGTATATACAAGCATTATTTTTTCGAACATCATTCCTTGCCATATCAGTTCCACCATAAGGACCTGGAACTGCTTCACCATTGTAAAAATAAAGATATTTATATCTAATTAATGTTCATATGAATATAATTGCAATTGTAGCACATGCAACATACAACTCAATTTCTATTGCTATACTTAATGAACGTAACTTTTCAGCTTCATCTAAAATTTTTTTACTATCAATATAGTTAACTACTTTTTTATAAGAATCCAAAGCGACATTAATAAAATTTTTAGATGGCCCAACATTGTTCAAATCTGATTCAATATTAATATTACATTGTTGAGAAGTATTTACAGAACTAACACTAAATTTAGTTTGAATATTGTTGTTGTATAAATTATCATCAAAAGAAATAACAGAAATAGCACTAATATCACAATATTTTACAAATTTTTCTTCAATTTTTAGATTATCATCATTATTTGCATTATTAGCTTGTTGATTATCTTGTGAATTATTATGTTTATTTAATAAGTCAGATAAGTTAGTACCATTAAGTTGTAAACCTATTAAAGATAGATTGTCTCTAGCCATTATTACTTCATATGACTCATCAGGTATTATAAATTCATTACCTTTATTAGCGTCAGTTGGTAAAAAATACTCAACACCTATTTTATCCTTATTTCAACTAAAAGAAATTTTTTGATCAGGTTCCTTAGTTTGATCAAAATATGCTTTACGTAAAATCGATTCTTGATAACCAGTGCTAGCCATCAAACTATATTTAGAAAATTGATAACTATCAGATGGTAATTGACCATCTTTTAAATCAGTATAATAATCGACTACTTTTCCATTTTTAGTTGTAGCTAAATGAGCTGTTACTTTGTCTATAATTTTCTGATCTTCATTTTGTTTTTCTTCATTTATTAATTGTCAATCTATGTTCAAGAAATAATTATTAGAATATATGTCTTGTGACATAGTTTTTAAGACTGGAGTAAGAATATAACCAGGAATCATATTTTTTTTATATCTTGGAGGTTCTTCATTAGAAAAAGATTC
Organism: uncultured Ureaplasma sp.; assembly: GCA_902766725.1. Lineage (GTDB taxonomy): Bacteria > Bacillota_I > Bacilli_A > Mycoplasmatales > Mycoplasmoidaceae > Hennigella. Next base: position 37,954 of record CACXEQ010000029.1, on the reverse strand, counting down.
ATTTGAATTATCATTTTTTAAAATATTTTCTTCTTCTTTTTTTTCAGATTCATTGGATTTTTTAGAAACAGTGAAAAGATTATTTATTTGTTCTTCACCAATTGTCCAATTAATTTCTTGGTCTATCTTACCGGTATTATTCTCACCCATAAAATCAGGATTTTTTAATAAACTATCTCATAGTATTTCATCATTATTATTTTCTCTTACTACAAATTCATATTCATCAAAAAATGCTTTTAAATGGTTATAAGCAGATAAATAAGCAAATTCATCATTTAAATCTGCTCAAAAATCAATAACATCAATTCGTAGGTGCATCAAAACTTCAGCTCAATCAAGATATTTACTAATACATTTTCTCAATAATGTATCAAATTCAATTGATGCTTTGTTTTTCTTCTCAGCTATTTCCTTTTCATCAAATCCATTATTTTGCATATAAATAACAAGATTTTCTAATGTGGATTGTTTTAAATTATCAAAGTCAATCTGACTAACATTAGTATTACGATTTAGTTGTATATTGTGCTCTTTAGAAGCATAATCTAATAGGGTATTTGTTCTAACTGTAAAGCTATAATTTTGTGCTGGATCAAATAATTTATTTCGTAAAATTGCTAAATCATTTTGTAAAAAATTGTTAATTTTGTTAATATATGTATCTTTGTCAATATCTTTTTGATCTAGCAAAGAAGCAGCATACTTACTAGTAAATTGTCTTTCCAATCTATCATAAGTTTGGGCATCAAAACCAAATTCTTTATCAAATCCACCAATATCATTACTTGTACCATCACTACCACATGAAGTAAGCGGACATACTATACTTGTAGTAAGTAATAAACTTGAAAAATAAATAATATCAAATTTTATAGATCTATTTTTAAACATGTTTTTCATATTTGCTAATGCTAATTCCTTAATTTCATTTAAATTTTTTATATTTTATATATTAATTATAACAACTACATTGAATAATGTTGAAAAAGAGTGATGTTGCCAAGTTTTCCCCAAAGTGCCCATAAATAAAAAATGCTCACATTTTACAACATAGCTCATTTGATCGTGTTGTCGTCTATTATCAGGTAAAAATATATTTGTATTTCTAAATTTACTTATTCTCTGATAAATCTAGATTTGCTAACACCAAAGTCTTTTATTTTCTTATTGTTTAAAAGAAAATCTCCATATCTGAAAATTCATAACCTAATATTTGAATATCTTTTCTTTTAAAAACATAACGTCTGTGTCAATGCTTACAATATTAAATTTGATTATTGGCTTTATCAAAACCATTTTTGATTAATTTTTCACTACAAATTATGTAGTTTTTTCTCCTATAATTCACTATAATTTAACCTCATTTAGTATAAGTTAGGCGAATTTTTTAGACTGCTAATACTATGTATTAGTGGTAAACACAAATTTTAGTCAAAAAGCGATTTTTTGAAACTATACAAAAATATATAGTTGATAAACTAATTATATGTTTTTTTATATTTTCAAAATTAATAAATGTTATTGTTTTTGTCAAAATAAAGGAAGATTATTTGTTTTGTCAAAACTTTTTATTAACAATTCATTAACAAATGGTGTCATAAAAATAATGAATAAAATTGATCAAAACCAGATCATTGTTTCAATGTTACTTAATTTATAAATACCATCTTTACCTAAACCTAAACAGTTTTTAGCATTAACAAACATTCCTCAACCTGCTTTGATACCTTGTCAACTATTTTCTCCATCTAAGTTATTTAAACCCGCCATAATTGGAGCGAATATAAACTGTACAAATCCCACAAAAACAATCATAAAAATACAACCTAATGCACCTATAAAAGATGCAACAGGGAAGATTGTTATTTTATTTACATGTATTTTTTGAGTTTTTCTATTAATAAAACCAGCAACGACTGTTATGCTATATATAACATATAAAAATACTATCATAGCTGTAGAAGAACCATCTGCAATGGCATCAATGTTTAAAATAGCTGACGGAATTATTAAAATTGCTCATCAGAATAAAACACCAACAACAAAATAGATAGTTCCAGCAAGCATACTATTACCATGAAATTTATTAATTAAATGTCTTGATTTAAAAATGATGTTTTCTTCAGCTGAAGCTTTAAAAGCAGATATTCCACCTTTTGTAAATCCGTTAACACAACCAATTAGACATATTAAAATGAATATTGATATTAGACTAGTTAGGGACTTATATATTTCTGGTTTAGTTTTTTCTTTAATTCCAGCAAATATAGCATATACATCACCTTTACCAGATGTAATACAACCAATAGTTATTGCTAGATATAAAATAGAAATAATTATTACACCAAGAATAACTGATAGTGATAAATTCTTTTCTGGATTTTTAATATCACCAGAAATACTTCCAACTGATATATATCCTTCAAAACTAAATAAAATAGCTGGGATAGATGTAATTATTCCCATTGGGACAATTTTATTATTAACATTTGATTGTTCAGTAATTGATTTTCAAGCACCAAAGTCATTATATTGAATACCAATTCAAATTCCAAATACTACAACCATTAGAATAGGTAAAAATTTAATAAGACTAATAATTGAACCTACTTTACCCATTGTCTTACTAGCAAAATAATTAGTAAACAAAAAGAATATAAACAAGGCCATACCAACTCCAAAAACAATGGCAGTTGTCCCATAACCTAAATCATATTTACTAATTGCACTTCAACTAGATTTTGTTAGAGGAATAAAGCAATTTATTATTGCTTCTCCAGAAAAAAACATAACAGTAAAAGTTTGTAATGGTCAAAATGCATATAAAAATCCAATTTTTGCATATCGACCAAATTTTTTACCACAAAATTGCTCCACTCATCCACCAATACCAGCATTTTTGTTTTTAAGCTTACATGTTGATATTTCGGCAAAACTCAATGCCATACACATTACAATAATTATGGAAACAATTCATGATACTAATATTCCAATAGCATTGGTGTTGTTTAAATTAAAAACAGTATTGTTTTTAAAGAAAATACCGACACCAACAACATTACCTATGATATACAAAATTGCTGTTACTAAACCAATAGTTCCAGCAGTTTGTTTAGATACTTTTTTCATTTTTAACCCACCTATGAAAAGTATTATATATAAATTATTTATAATACTTTATTATGTTAACCAATAACAAAAATAATAAAATTGTTGTTTTAGGTCTATCTGGTGGTGTAGATTCTGCAGTAAGTTGCTATTTATTACTAAAACAAGGATATCAAGTTATTCCAGTTTTTATGCAAAATTGAGATACGGTAGTTAATAATGACATTAAAGGCCATAATAAAAACCTTCCCAGTGGTTGTGAAAGTAATATAGATTTTTTAGTTGCTAAAAAAATTGCTGCTTTTTTTCATTTAAAAATCCATAAAATTAATTTCATTCAACAATATTGGAACAAAGTTTTTAAATATTTTATTAAACAATACAATAAATCTCTGACCCCTAATCCTGATGTTTTATGTAATAAATATATCAAATTTGGTGAGTTTAAAAACTATGCTATAAAAAAATTTAAAGCTGATTATATAGCTACTGGTCATTATGCAAAAATCATAAAAAATAAGAATAATTTATTTTTATCCATCCCAAAAGATATTAATAAAGACCAAACATATTTTTTATCTGATTTAAAAGAAGAGCAATTAAAAAATGTTATTTTTCCCTTAGCTGATTTGACAAAGATTGAAGTTAGAAAAATTGCTAAGAAAATAAAATTGCCAAACTGAGATAGAAAAGACTCAACAGGGATATGTTTTATTGGTCAAAGAGATTTTAGATTATTTTTGAATAATTATATTCCTAACAAACCAGGTTTTATTTATGAAATAGAAACTAATAAAATAATTGGTAAACACATTGGAACAATGTATTACACATTAGGACAAAATAAAGGTTTGAACTTATCAGGTAAAAAATGTAAATATCATGTCTGCAAAAAAAATGTTAAAAAGAATATTATTTATGTTTGTAATGCCCAAAATTTTAAAAAATATTTATATAGCACAAAAGCTGAATTATCATCTTTTAATTTCATCAATAAAACAATGAAAAAAAACTGAAAAAATTTACAAGTAAGATTTCGTCATTTACAAAAAAAAATAAATTTGATATCATTAGAATTAATAAATAAAAAATGATTTATAACATATAAACCATCATTAGCTGTTACTCCTGGTCAATATGCTGTGATTTACAAACATAATATATGTTTAGGTTGTGGGGAAATTAAAAAATTAATTAAATAATTATGAAATGAACATCAAATAAAATTAGACAAACATGGTTAGATTTTTGAAAATCGAAAAAACATTTTATTGTTCCATCTAAAAATTTGATTCCAATAAATGATGATTCATTGATTTGAATAAATTCAGGTGTTGCTACATTAAAAAAATATTTTTCTGGTATAGAAACACCTCCTGCTAAAAGATTGACAAATTGTCAAAAAGCCGTTAGAACAAATGATATAGAAAATGTAGGTATTACATCTAGGCATCATACTTTCTTTGAAATGCTAGGAAATTTTTCTATAGGTGATTATTTTAAACTTGATGCCATTAATTGAGCATATGAATTATTAACAAAAGTATTTAAATTTAATAAAGATAAACTATATTTTACAGTTTATGAAAAAGATGATGATGCATATGCTCAATGAATAAAATGTGGTATTAGTTCAGATCATATTATTAAATGTAATAAAAACAGAAATTTCTGAGATGTTGGAAGTGGTCCATGTGGTCCATGTACTGAAATATATTATGACCGCGGTATAAAATTTGATCCTGAAAAAAAAGGTATAAAATTATTCTATTATGACATAGAAAATGACCGCTATGTAGAAATATGAAATATAGTTTTTAGTCAATTCAATAACAATGGTAATAATGAATATTCTGAATTAATTCATAAAAACATTGATACAGGTTGTGGTTTAGAACGTCTGGCATGTATTTTGCAAAATGCTATCACTGATTACGATATAGATATATTTAATAATGTTATTAATGAAATTAATAAACAGACAAAATTGAATTATCATTCAATGATAAATTTAACTAATAAACAAAAATTAATAAATAAAGCTTTTCGTATCATTGCTGATCATTTGAAAACATGTATTTTTTGTATTGCAGATGGTGCTATTCCAAGTAATAAAGACCGAGGATATATTATTAGAAAATTAGTACGTAGAGCAATAATTTATGGTCAGAAAATTCAAATTAATAATTTGAATATTTCACCAATTATTCAAGCGATAATTGATGCAATGAGCAAATACTATCCTTATTTAATTGATAACAAAAATAAAATTGTCTCTATATTAAAAAAAGAACAAAATCAATTTAATCAAACATTAAAAAATGGTTTTAAATTATTTGAGCAATGTGCAAAAAATAATTTTATTTCTGGTGAGGATGCTTTCAAATTATTAGATACATATGGTTTTCCTATTGAAATAACAATTGAATTAGCCCAAGAAAGAAAAATAAATATTGATTTAAATAAATTTAAACAATTACAAGTTAAACATTCAGAAATATCAAATACTAAATTTATAGAAAAAGTTATGGATGTACAAAATAATTATTTAATGGATTTTACCAAAAAATCAATTTTTGATTATGATGCCAATGAATGTGATTGTAAAGTTATAGGAATATTTAATGAAAAATTTCAATCCATTGAATTAATAAAAGAAGATGGAGTTTATTGATTAGTTTTTGATAAAACAATCATTTATGCACAATGTGGTGGAGAAGTAGCAGACAAGGCATATATTATTATCAATAATAAAAAAATAGATGTTTTAGATACAATAAAAGGACCAAATGGTCAACATTTTCACAAAGTTGCAATTTCTTATTTAAATATAAAAATAGGTGATGATGTACATATCAATCTAGATGTCAAATTAAAAAAAATAATTTCTGCTACCCACACAGCTGAGCATTTAATCCAAAGTACTTTACAAAAAATTATTGACAAAAATATCAAGCAAATGGGCGCATCTAAAACACATGAAAAATTGACTTTTGATTTTCAATATCACAAAAAAATATCAGATGAACAATTAAAACAAATTGAGGATTTAATTAATAACTATATATTAAATGACTACAAAGTTGACATATTATATATGACACTAGATGAAGCTATCAAGATTGGTGCTCTTGCATTTTTTACAAATGTTTATAAAAAAATTCATGGTAAATTACGGGTTATTAAAATAAATAATATATCTACTGAAATTTGTGCTGGACGTCATGTAAAACGATTAGGTGAAATTGAAAAATTTCATATCATTAAATATTTATCCAAAGGTTCTGGTGCATGACGACTTGAAGCAATAGTAACAAACTATAATATCATAAAATATACTACATTTTTAAACAATAATTTAATAATCAAAAAAAACAAATTATTAATGATGATTAAAGAAGCTAAATTTAGTAATAATGAATTAATAAAAAAAATTAATATGATTAAATCAACTAATGATTTGAATATAACTTCAATGTTTCTAAAGCAAATTGATCAACTTGAAGCTCAAGTAAAAAAAGAAATATCATTATTTAGAAAAAAAAATAATGATTTGTTGATAAGTGAAACTATGAAAACTGTCAATATAAATACAAATAAAATAAATCTTATTGAAACGAAACAATTTGATCATTCAACACTTATATCATTAGCCCAAAATATTACAAAAAATTATATAGATGCTTTATTTGTAATTTTAAACATTTCAAATCCAATATCCTACATAATCATTAAAGGTAAAAAATCATCATATAAATTAAATTCAAAAGATTTAATGAATAAAATTAACAACACTACTAATGGTAAAGGTGGTGGTAATGATAATTATTGTCAAGGTTCATGTGAAAATAACCAATTAAACTTGAAATTAATTAAAAAATTAATACAAGAATTAAACAGTTAGTGTCATAACTTCATTTGTCACATTCTTATTTAATTTGTCGGATATGTTTTTATGCATTTTAACATGAATTTATCAACGTAATAAATCAACATTGTGTATTGTCTAATATTTTCAATCAAATTAAATTTATATACTAAAAGATTATTAAGTGGATTGTTTAAATAATTTGCTAATTTTATATAGATTAAAAATCTAAATTATATGCACATTGTAAATTACTAGATCTTATATTTTATTCCTAATTTAAATATATTATTAATTGTTCGAGCAACAGCATCTTCATCATTTGTTCATTTAATAACATTTTTAGCAGCTTCTTTGGTAACTAATTCTGCATTTTTAACAGCATAACTATTTTGCAAAAATTTTAAAATTTGCTTATCATTTTCACTATCACCAAAACAATAGCATCTATTATAAGGTACTCCATAATAATCAGCAATATATTGCATAGCTGTAGCTTTGTTAGAAAAGGCAGAATTTATTTCTAAAATGCTACCAATTTTTTTTACTGATCAATACCTTATATACACACAATGAGTAATGTTGTGAACTAAGTTCATAACAGTATCTACATTTTTCTCATCTTGTAAAGATATTAAAACAGATAAAGCACCAAAATTTATGTTAGAAAAATTTTGTTTGACAAAATAAATTTTTTTTGTAGGATAAATATTAAATTTAGTTAATGATTGTCTTAATTTTTTAATAGAAATAGATTTATTAACTCTAAATAAAAAAGTACCTTTATATGTTTCAAAAATAACATTATCAATTAATGATAAAATGCGATTATCACTAAATATTTTATATAACACATCAACACCAATACAATAATTAATTGGTTTAAAGGTATCATTGTTAGGTATATGAATCATTGATCCATTGTAATTAATTAATGGAGTCATCAAATTTAATTTATTATAAAAATGAATTGAGGTTCTTTTTGGTCTAGCTGTTATTAAACAAAACAAATGACCATACATTGATAATTTTTTAATAATTTTAATTGAATATTTAGTTAATTCTGATCTAGTGTTTAATAATGTTCCATCCAGATCTGAAAAAATTAAGCATCGATTATCAAAATTAGCAATCTTAAATTGATCGTTTGATTCAGTGTTTTTATTTCTTTCACCAACAACAAGTTTCATCATAATAATGTTTATTAAATTAAACCTATTTTTGAATATACTTGTTTTGTTTTATTTTGAACAATCTTTGTGCAAAAATTGGCATTTCTTACAAGAATTGAATGTAATTTATTTTCATATATTTTAGTTGCATGGATATATTTTTTTTGGATTAATGATAATTCATCAATAAGTAATTTAGTTAAATCATTTTTAAAAATACCATAATTGTTAATATTGTGATATTTTTTCTCAATTTCAACTATTTTTAATCCACTAACTAGTGAATATATTTCAATCAAATTTGCAACGGCAGGTTGGTTTAACTTATCATATTTAACTTTATTCAATGAATCTGTTTTTGCTTTTTTAATTTTCTCTAAAATTGTTTTTGGTTTATCCAAAACAAAAATTGTTCCATTTTCATTTTTGTTTGATTTACTCATTTTAATAGATGGATTTTGTAAATCCATAATTTTAGAACCTGTTTTCATAATTAATGGTTGAGGAAGAACAAATAATTCACCATATTTATTATTCATACGTTGAGCAATGTTTCTACATAATTCCATATGTTGCTTTTGGTCTTGCCCAACAATAACATATTGTGCATCGTAAAGTAAAATGTCAGCTGCCATTAAAACAGGATATTCTAGTAAACCTGTGGGAATAAAATTAGTACCATTTTGATTAACTTTTTTTGCTTTATCTTTAAATTGTGTCATCCTACTTAGTTCACCAATTGTTGTATGACAAAGAAGAACATGAGCCAATTCAGTATGTGATTTAACATGAGATTGATAGAAAATTTTTACTTTTTTAAATTCTAATCCACTTGCATAATACATGCATGCAATGCTTTTTCTATTAATTGATAACTGTTTATGATCAAATGTGTTTGTTATAGCATGTAAGTCAGCTATAAAAATAAACATATCATATTTATTAGAATAATCAACAAATGGTTTAATTGCACTAAAATAATTACCAATCGTAATTTTATTGGATGGTTGGATTGCACTAACCATAATAGGTTTTTTTGTTGTTTTTATCATAAATTAATCACCCCGTATAATTTATAATTATACAAATAAATATGTTTAGTAATTCAATTAATATATATTTAAATGACAATCAAAAGTCAATTAAACTTAAAAATAAATTATCAATTTATTTTAGTAAAATGAAAATATCAATTAATGAAAAATCTTCTAACATAATAGTTATTGGTGGGGATGGAACATTTATAAAAGTATTTAGTAAATGTGGAATGAAAAATGTTAAATTACTTTTAATAAACACAGGTTGTATTGGTTTTTATTCAAGTTTTAATGCTAATTTCTTGATAAATGAGATTTTGAATTTTTTTCACGATGAAAAAAATTTTTATTGTCCTGACATAATTAAATGTGAAATAAATGCTAAAAAATATTATGGAATTAATGAAGTATTTATCAATAGTTCTGGAGCTTTGATAACAAATATTTCAATTAACAAAAACAAATATGAATCTTTTTTTGGGTCAGGATTATGCTTCAGCACAATAACAGGCTCTACAGGTCTAAATAAATCATTAGGTGGATCAATATTTTTAACAAGGAAAAGATTATGACAAATGGTTGAAGTTGCTCCTATTAATAATGTTAAAAATTTAACAATAACTAATTCAATAATTCTTGATAAAAAAAATTATATTATTTTGAATAATGTAAATTCTAAGCAAATAAATATATCCTATGATGGAATAAATCAAATTATTTCTAATTGCAAATGCATAAAATTATCATTAGTAACAGCCAAAGCTAAAATAGCCATTAAGAATTTAAAACAACATATTTCAAAATTATGTAATATTTTTATAAAGAGTTAATAATTATGTCATTTAAAATAAAATTTTTGAATATCATTACATTTGGTCATATTAATAGAAAAGCCAAAAAAAGAATTATTGAGACTAAAAATAAAAATAATTATTTTAAGAAACATACAATTGAGTTACCAAATATTGATCAATTATTGAATGCATTAGGTGGAAAAGATAACATCCAATCCATCACTAATACAATTTCATCCATAACTTTTAGAGTTTATAATTCTAAAAAAATAAATTTCAATGAATTAAAATATATTAGCAAAAAAGGGATCATTAATTCTAATAATTCTATAACTCTTTTAATTGGGGATTGTGCTGAAAAAATTAAACAATTACTAACCCAATAAATTTAGGTGATATTTTTTCAATCTAGCATCTTTCTTAAAAGTTTTATAAATTTCATATTTTGTTATTTTTCGCATTTCATTAGTATTAATTTTAGGTAAAAAAATAATATTAATAGTTTTATCATTAATGTCAATTTTATATTTAGCGATATTGCTTATTAATTTTAATTTATCTTTGATAATTTCCAAAAGTTGTTGGTCATTATTTTCTACTGTATGTCTAGCACCAATTCTAGCAGCTGATCATGCATCAGCACATTTAGCTAACAAAACATAATCTTCATTACATGTAGTTTGATGGTGTTTTGCTATAGCATCAATAATAATTTGTTTTAAATTACATTTTTTAGCTATTTGAATGCCCGATTTAATATGATCAAAAGATTCCTCATAATCAATAGCTTTTCCAATATCATGAAAAAACCCTATTTCTTTGGCTAATTGAGAATCAAGACCAAATTCTAAAGCTAATTTTTCACAAATCATTGCAGTCTCATAACAATGTTGTAAAACGTTTTGAGAAAATGATCATCGATATTTTAAACGACCAACATAGTTACATAATTCATCGTTCTTATTATCAATATTTAGCATTGATAAATATTTTTTGCCACATGCTATACAATCAGATATAATAAGTTCTTTTTCCTTTTTGTAAATATTTTTTATGGCATTTATATCAAATGCTTCAGATTTAATCATATGTTTTATGGTATTAATGGCAATTGATCGATCAAATGGGTTTGGACATGATATTTCAATATATTGATCAGTTTTATTGACATTAATATTACAACCACTTAATTCATTTAATTGTTTAATATTTCTACCTTTTTTACCAATAATTAATGGTTTAATCTTATCATCGATTGGAATGTGACATACTGAAGACTCATTAATAATTTTCAAATGATATGACTGCATTGTTTCTAAAATAATTTTTTTTAAATAAGATAATTTATTTTTTTGAATTTCTTCTTCAAATAATAATAATTGATGATTCTTATATTCAGTTAGTTCATCATATACAATTTGTTTAGCATGTTTAGTTATATTAGGATTAATTTTTAATTTTCTTAATTGTTTTTTATATTTAATAAAAAAAATACATAGTAAAAATAATAATATAAGTATGACAATTCCAAAACAAATCAATAACCAAATTAACAAGTTATGATGCATATATACAAGTTTTTATATCATTAAACAAATAACTAGTCAATAACAACTTGAAATTTATTTAATGTGTTAATTATATAATATATAGAATGACAAGAATAGAAAAATTTAAATTCTATAGGGAAGAAATAACTAAGTTATCTAATCTTAGTTACTATATTACTTTAGATAATGAAAAACTTAAAGAATATGAAAATAAGATCAAAAAAATAAATCCTTCAATTTTGCAAATGATTGAACCAAAAGAAAACCCTATAATTTCTGTTGATATAGACATCAAAGGTTCAGAAAATAAAATTCCTACAAAAATAATAAATTTATTTACTGATCTTAATAATGCTAAAAATAGCATTGCAAAAGAAAATATTCATCATTTTATTCACAATATAAAAAATAATGATATATTAAATAAAAATGGAACAATTAAAGAAGATTGGCTTAATAAAAATAATCAATTTATTGCAATTAAAACCATTAACACAATAACTCATGAATTAAATATGAATGATACAAATTTTCAACAAACTTTACAATTAAGTATGCATGAATTTAAATTTAATACCAATGAAATAAATAATGTTTGGCGTACAACAAATTTATTTAAAAACATAAATGATAGTAAATATATCTCAAGCATTTTTTTGATAGCATTTTTAATCGTTATTATTTCTATAATCTTAATATTTATATTACTTGTAATTGGGATGGTTATATAAATGAATAAAAAATATATCCAAGTTGCTATTGATGGTCTTGCTGCTGCTGGAAAATCATCTATTGCTTTGCATGTTGCAAACATTTTAGGTATAAAATATATCTCTACTGGTAAAATGTTTAGATGTTATGCGCTTGCATGCAAAAACATTAATTATTTTGATGAAAAAGCTGTGAAAAAAGAATTAAAGTGCTTTAAATTTCAATATGATAATCAAAATTTTTATCTAAATAATATTAATGTTTCATCTGATATATTAACTGAAATTATTGCTAACATTGCATCAATAATTTCCCAATATCAATATGTGAGAAAAAGATATAGAAAAGATTTAAAGAAAATAATTAAATCTACATCCATTGTTATTGAAGGTAGAGACATAGGAACAGCTATTATTCCTAAAACTCCATTTAAGTACTATATAACTGCTACTGCAAGTATTAGAGCCAAACGTAGAGCAAATCAATTAAAAATAAACAAAAAATCTAATCAATACAAAAAAATTTTAAATAATATTAGAAAAAGGGATTATCAAGATATGACAAGAAAAATTAATCCCCTTAAGAAACCTAAAGATGCTCTATTAATTGATACATCAAATTTAACAATCGATGATGTTGTTAGTGTGATTATTAATGATATTAACAAGAAAAAATTATCTAATTAATTATGAAAAATGTAGTAATAATTGGAAAACCCAATGTTGGTAAATCATCATTGTTTAATAGAATAATTGGATATAGAAAAGCAATTGTTGGTAAAACTCCAGGAATTACTAGAGACAGAAATTATGCAATTGCTGAATGGGTTGGTATAAAATTTTGTCTTATTGATACAGGTGGTATTTTAAATAATAAACAAATTCCATTTCAAGAAATGATAAATCAACAAGTTAATATAGCTATCAATGAAGCCAATATTATTTTGTTTGTTATTTCTGATAAAGATATGATAAATAATCATGACTTATACATTGCAAAGAAGATAAAAACAGAATGTAAAACAAAAAAAATAATATTAGTTCTTAATAAAACTGAAAATTATGATCATGCAAATGATAAACAATATCACAATCTTAAGTTAGGTAATTTTTATCCAATTAGTTGTGCACATTCAATAGGAATTGGTGATTTGTTAGATCAGATAGTTAAATTATTAGGAGAAACAAACAATGATAAGAAAAATGATTCATTTAAATTTTGTATTATTGGTAGACCAAATGTTGGAAAATCAAGTTTAGTTAATGCAATTGTTAATGAAAAAAGAGTAATTGTTTCTAATGAGCCCAACACAACAAGAGATGCAATTGATTGTAACTTCCAATATCAAAATAAAAATTACACAATTATTGATACAGCCGGAATACACAGAAAAGGCAAAAATATAAATGATATTAATAAATATTCATATTTAAAAGTAAAACAGGCTATAGCAAGTGCAAACTTAATAGTTCTATTATTAGATGGTTCTCAGCCATTAAATGAACAAGATGAGACTATAGCAGGATTAGCATATCAAGCTAATATTCCAACAATTATTTGCGTCAACAAACTAGATCTAATTAAGAAAAACAATAATACTGTAATTCAATTTACTAAATTAATCAAGTCAAAATTTAATTTTTTGTCTTGAGCTCCTATTATTTTCATTAGTGCTAAGAACAGAACAAAAATATGCAATATTTTTAAAACAATTAATGAAATCAATGAATGTACAAGCAAAAAAATTTCCAATAATTCAATCAATGAAGTAATATCTAAAGCTCAATTTTTAAATTCTGCTCCAAAATTCAAAGGTGGTCGATTAATTATTTATAATGGATCGCAAATAAAATCATCAATCCCTTCATTTGTATTGTTTTGTAATAACCCAAAATATTTGTACTATAGTTATGCAAGATATATTGAAAATCAAATCAGACAAGCATTTCAACTAACAAATGTTCCAATTACTATTTACTATCGAGATAAAAATGCAAGAACTAGAAAATAAACTAAATTCATTCATTTTTATTAAATTTTAAATAAATTTTCTTTGTTAATTCAGTTATGCTAATATAACATACAATAATCATTAATAAACCTAGTCAATATATAGGATTTGACTTAGGATTTATTTCCGAAATTACATTTTGTTCTTTAACAAATTTCAAACCATAATTAATTCATGGAATGAATGGTGTAGAAATTAAAAAAACTGTCGAGAATAAAGTTGACATAACAACTGGAATTGATGGATTTGTTTGAAAAAAAGCACATTTTTTACTTCGCAAAATATATATTATTATTAGTTGACTAATAGCTGATTCAATAAATCATCCAACATTAAACAAATAGATACTTTCATTATTGGAGTATCCAAAATAAAAAAATAAAAATATGAAAGTAATAATATCAAATATTGCACTTATTGGACCAAAAACTACCATAAATCGAATAATAGACATAGCATTTCAATTTTTAGGAGTCAATAGAAATTGATCATCCACTGAATCTCATGGAATTGATAATTGAGCAAAATCATAAAACAAATTCAAAAAGATTATTTGAATTGATTGCATAGGGTTGAATGGCAATCAACATGCTGCAATTAAAATTGATAACATATTACCAAAATTACTACTTAATGATATTTTGATATATTTCATAATATTGGTAAATGTTTTTCTGCCTTGAATGCAACCATGACCTAATATATCTAAATTTTTTTCTAATAAAATAACATCTGCTGATTCTTTAGCAATATCAACAGCTGAATCAACAGAAATAGCAATATCAGCTTCCACCATGGCTGGCGCATCATTTATTCCATCACCCATATAACCTACAACATTGTTGTTTGCTTTTAATGCTCTTACAATCATTGCTTTTTGTTCAGGAGATAATTTAGCAAATATTGTAATGTCACCAACAATTTTTTTTAATTCATCAAATGAAATGTTATTTATATCATCACCCAATAAAATTTTAGGATTAGTTATTCCTATTTCTTTGCATATATACTTAGTAACTTTTTCATTGTCACCTGTAAGAATTTTTACTTCTACACCTTTTTTTCTTAAATTATTAACTGCAGCTTTGGCAGACAATTTTGGCGGATCTAACAAAGCAATAAAACCAACTAACATTAAATCTTTTTCATCTTCATCACTAAATGCTTCATTTTTTAATAATTCTTTGTAATTAGTAGCAACACAAATAACTCTCAAACCGTTTTCATTCAAAAAAGTTATCTTTTCTTTAATTTTAGTTAATCATTGTTTTGTTAAGTCTATCACTTGACCGTCAAGAAGAATTTTAGAACATATGCTAAGAACTTCTTCTGATGCCCCTTTTGTAATTAATTTTTTAACATCATTCTTATCTTTAAGAATAATGCTCATTCTTCTTCTTTCAAAATCAAATGGAATTTCATCAACTTTTGTGTATTCAAATATTTTTTCAATAACATGTTTTTGTTTAGCTCGTTCAATAATAGCTTTATCAACTAAATTCTTTAGACCGGTTTGATGATAACTATTTAAACAGCCATAAAGTAGAACTAATTCATCTTCCTTACCAAGAATATTTAAATGCTCTTGTAAAATAATATGATCTTCAGTTAATGTTCCTGTTTTATCTGTACATAAAACATTCATAGCGCCAAAAGTTTGAATAGAGTTGATATTTTTTATAATTGCTTTTTCTTTGCTAAATTTTATTGCTTCTTTTGATAAATTTAGGGTAATAATCATTGGCAGCATCTCAGGAATAATAGCAATAGCTGCAGCCAAAGAAAATGTAAGCGCATCAATCCAGCCATTATTTGAATTGTTTAAACTAAAATGATTTCTCATTCCTTTAATAAGAAAAATTATTAAACACATAATTGACATTGTAATCAAAATAATTCTGCTAACTTTTCTTATTCCTTTATCAAAACTTGATAATGGTTTTTTATCACTAACAATTTTTGCAATTTTTCCAAAAATAGTATTTTTTCCAGTTTGAATAACAACACCATATGCAGATCCTGATGCAACAGTTGTTCCCATAAAACAAACATTATTACAATCTAATGTAGTTGAATAATTAGGTAAAACTATTGATGTTTTCTCTACCGGTTCAGACTCACCAGTTAAGGCTGATTGAGTAATAAACAAATCTTTCGAATACAATAGTCTTAAATCGGCTGGAATCATATCACCGGCAGCAAGATGAACAATATCACCAGGTAAAATGTCTTGAATGGGTAATTCCTTTTTTTGTCCATCGCGTTCAATTAATGCAGTTGTATTTATCATTTGATTAAGTTTTTCACATGCTTTAGTCGATTTAAAATCTTGAATAAATTTTAATACCCCAGATAAAAAAACCATCCCTAAAATAATTGCAAATGTAACTCAATCTGAAATACTTGGTTCTTTTTTTTGAAATATAGGTAAAAAAATATTTAGCAGTGAAATGATTAACAATATTATTGTAAAAGGAGTAACAAATGAATTAAATAGAACTTTATATCATGTTAATTTATTTTTATTATTAATTGTATTAAAACCATATTCATCTCTTTTAGCTTGTAATTGATTTTCTGTTAAACCGTTTTTTGTTGTTGAAAAATCTCGTAGTAATTCTTCATTGGATTTACTAGCTTGTTGAATGATAAAATTATTTTGTTTAGATAAAAATATTTTTTTCTTTGTTTTTTTTATCATTTTTAAAATGTAAAATGCTATTAGTTACAAAGCAGAAAAATAAAATGACACAAATAAAAGAATAAATATGTCAGTTTCACTAACCTGCAACGATTCACTAGGCATATATACTCCTTTATTTTATAACTAATTAATTAATTATAATTAATAAACAAATAATTATTAAGCAAAATATGGGTAAAAATTTTTTATCTAAGCAGAATTTTATTCCTGAATTAAAATTATCAGAACATATCATTTTATGATCAAATGTTGTAATTAGTATAATTCTTTTTCTTATTCAAATGATAATGATTACACCTAAAGATACATTAGAGATAATTATTAGTTGTATTACATGCATTATGACAATTTTATCTATTTTTTCTGTAATGGCAGGTGTTAAAAAAAGGATCTTATGCCCTTTTTTGGGAATTGTTTGCTCACTTGGTTTAGTTTTTGTTTCATGATACAATCGGTTATATGGTAATATGATTATGTATATCATTAACATAGTTATTAATACTTTTACATTAATTGTTTGATTTAAATCTTCAGAAAATAAAATAAATATTGAACCTAAACAAGCTACATGGTGAATTTGTATTATTTATTTTTTATTTTTTTTATCACTATCTGTTTTGTTTACATGAATTCAAGGATTTGAATGATTTTATAAATTTTGGGACGAAAAACAAAAAGAACCATTCATATTATGAATCAGATTTTTTGATAGTTGCACATTAATATTTACTTTAGGTTGTTTTTTGCCAATGATCAAAAGATACAAACAGGTTTGATATGTTTACATAATTATTGATACGTCATTATTATTAACATATTTATTAAAAATAACTATTTATGATTTTTCAGAAAAAGCTAAATTGCTAAATGATTTATCAATAATTGCCAGTTCCATTAGCATGTTGATCACTACAATATTTGGAATCTTAAATTGATCAAAAAAATCTAAATAATTTTATTTTGCAATTATTATTTTTTTTATTTCGTTAAAAATATTTTTATTTTCCTTGGAAATTAAGAATTTTTTTGTTCCTTCCTTGCCTTGAGCTAATTTATTGTTTTTATAATAAAATCATGATCCAACTTTATGAATGACATTACTTTCAATTGCATTATCTATTATCTCAGTATCATTATCAAAACCTCTATCAAAGTAAATATTTAAAAAACAGCTTGTCATAGGAGGAGCCATTTTGTTCTTAACAATTTTAGCAATAGTTTTAATTCCTATTACATTTGTTCCAGTTTTTAATAATTCATATCTATTTAATTCTATTCTAATTGAAGAATAAAATTTTAATGCCCAGCCACCAGTAGTAATTTTATTGTTCCCATAAAAAATACCAACTTTCTCTCTAATTTGATTAATAAAGATAATTGTTGTTTTATATTTTGATAAAACACTCTGAATAATTCGTAAACCTTTTGACATTAATCTAGCATGTAATCCAATGTTTTGATCTTCATATTCACCATTTATTTCTGCTTCAGGTACAAGGGCGGCAACAGAATCAACAACAATTAAATCAATAATTCCAGTTTTA
Organism: uncultured Ureaplasma sp.; assembly: GCA_902766725.1. GTDB lineage: Bacteria > Bacillota_I > Bacilli_A > Mycoplasmatales > Mycoplasmoidaceae > Hennigella. The sequence goes on along the minus strand of CACXEQ010000029.1, from coordinate 19,452 downwards.
ATTAATGCCTCAATAATAGCAAATGTTTGTTCACCAGTTTCTGGTTGAGCTAATAAAAGTTTTTTTGTATCAATATTATTTGCTTGACAATATTTATTATTTAATGCATGTTCAGCATCAATATATGCACACTTTCCACCATTTTGTTGACATTGAGATATAGCTTGAAGTGCTAATGTTGTTTTGCCACTTGATTCATTGCCATAAATTTCAATTATTCGGCCTTTAGGATACCCCCCACAACCCAATGCTTTATCAAGATTAATGCTACCTGTATGAATAATATCACATTTAATAGGTTTGATAGCATCTAAATTTCCAATTGAACCTTTACCAAATTGTGTTTCAATTTCTTTAATTGTTTGTTCAAATAATTCATTTTTTTCCATTAAATAGATCCCCAAGTATTTATTTACATAAAATTAGTAATATTCATATTTATTTTTTAAAACTATTAATTAATGATCATAATTTGTTATAAATAAAAGCTACACATTCATTAATTACATCAACTTTATTAGTAAAACTAGACTTAAATTCAAAGTCATAAATATTATCAAAAATAATAATACAAATATATGCTATTCCTGATTTTTTCTTTTCTATCGGATTAATAAATGAAGCATTACCAGTAACAGCAATAGATATATCAGATGCAAATTTTTTTTTGCAACCAATGGCCATTTCTCTAGCACATTGATAAGAAACAGTTCCAAATTCTTTGATAGTTTCTAATGAAACATTAACAAATTTTATTTTTGTGCTTGGATGATATGTTATCATTCCACCCAAGAAACATTTACTAGCATTTTCAACAAGAACTAAATTGCTAGCAACTGCCCCACCTGTCATACTTTCACATGTGGAAACAGTTAAATTTAATTGATTTAGTTTTTTAATTATATTTTCATTAATTTTTGTGATCATCATGTATATTTTTAGCAAATAGATAATAACTACCAGAAAAAATTGACATAATAGTGGCAGTATACATTAATAAATTTTGCCCAAATCACCACATTTTATTATGGGTATTATCTTCATTTGTAAAACAGCATATAAAGAAAATGAAAATTATCCCTCACATTTGCAAAATAGTCTTTAATTTGCCATAAATATTAGCTGATACATCAGCGTTTTGCTTACAATCAAACATTCTTTTAGCATCAATAATGACATCTCTAGCAATCATAATTATTGAAATAAAAATTGGAATAAATTTTAATACTGTAAAACATATTAGTACTGAATTTATTAAGACTTTGTCAGCAATAGGATCTCAAATTTTACCAAAATGTGAAACCCAATTATGCTTTCTAGCAACATAACCATCTAAAAAATCACTTAAACAGGCAATAACAAATAATATTCCTGCAAGTAGTTGATAAAGTGATATAGAACAATATATTTTTTCATTATCTAGACTTTTTTCTGCAAATATATCTTTAATTGAATATATAGTAATATCACCAGGCACTTTATAAAATTTACCAATAAGTAAAGCAACAATGAAAATAGTCAAAATCAATCTAATAATAATTAAGAAATTTGGAATATCTTTTTTTTCTAATGAAAGTTTGTTAAATTTATTCATTTAAAATTTTAATTCTCCATTTGTTCTTGCAAAAGGAATAGTATCTTTGATATTATCAATTCCAGTAATATACATTATTATTCTTTCAAAACCTAAACCAAAACCGGATGATCTAAAATATCCATATTTTCGTAAATCAAGATATCATTGTAAATTTTTTATATCTATATTCATTTCTTGACATCTTTTAACGATTTTATCATAATTGTCTTCACGTTGTGAACCACCAATTATTTCCCCTACTTTTGGGACTAATAAATCACATGCAGCAACTGACTTACCATCTGGATTAACTTTCATATAAAAAGCTTTTATTTCTTTAGGAAAATTAATTAAAAAAACTGGTCCTTTAAAATGTTTTTCACATAAATATCTCTCATGTTCGGATGCAAAATCTTTACCATAAAATATATTATTATCATCAAAATTGTATCCATTTTTTACTGCATATTGTAAAATTTCAACTGCTTTTTTATAATCTACTTTAACAAATTTTTTTGTTAGTAAATCAGTAAGTACATCAAATGTATTATTATTATATTTTTTGTTTAAAAACTTAATTTCATTAGTACATTTGACTAATGTTTTGCTAATTATATTTTTAAACATTTGCTCTATTAATGTTAGTAGTTGACGTAAATTAATAAAATTAATTTCAGGTTCAACCATTCAAAATTCTGCTAAATGTCTATTAGTATGACTTTTTTCAGCTCTAAATGTGGGACCAAATGTATAAACTTTCTTCATTCCAAGAGCAAAAGCTTCAGCATTTAATTGTCCAGATACAGTTAAATTAGGTGTACCAACTGTAAAAAATGGATTATTATCATCTTGTTTAATTACAAAATTTTCCCCGGCTCCTTCACAATCATTACTTGTTATGATTGGATTAGTCATATACATGAATCCTTTTTGATGAAAAAAACTATGAATAGCAAATGCTAATTCACTTCTTACTCGCATAATAGCTTGAATAGTAGTTGCTCTGGCTTTTAAATGGGAAATTTCTCTTAAAAATTCAATGGAATGCTCTTTATTTTGCAATGGGTAATCATTATTAGCTGTCTTAAGAAGTTTAATCTTGTTTGCCAAAATCTCAATTTTATTAGTTCTGATGTTATTTTGAATTAACCCCTCTACTCTAATGGCTGATGCTATATTAAAAGATTTAATTTCTGTAAAATTTTTTAAAAGATCAGGTTTAACAACCACCTGAATATTTTCTATAGTTGTACCATCATTTAATTCTAAAAAAATAATTTTACCACTATCTCGATTAAATTTTATTCAACCATCAACTTTTACCTTTTGGTTCAATAACTTTTTATTATCAAATATTTTTTTTATATCAATATGTCTCATAGTTATTATTTAATAATTATATTTATTTACTAGGTATGAAAATAAACATTTAATTATTTTTTACAACTTTGACCAATGCAGGTTTTAATATATGGTCATGTAATTTATAACCATTTTCTATAATTGAATGAATTGCATCGTTTTTCTTATTTTCATCCTTAACAAGTTCAAAACATTCCATGGTATTAGGATCAAATGTATCTCCATTTTTTGGTTTAATAATGGAAATATGTAAATCATTTAACAAATTATTAGCCATGGTCAAAATAATTTTGAACCCTGATAAGAAATTGTTTATTTTATTATCATTAGATGGAAAATTACAAGCTCGTTCAAGTTGTAAAACTAGATCAATAATTTTCATTGCATCTTTTTCTATGGCGTATTTTTTAAAATATTCAGATTCTTTATTTAATTTAATCTTATATTCATTGATAGATTCATTAATTTTATTATTAGCTTTTTGTTCAATTGATAAGACTAAATCTTTATATTGTTTAGTATATGTTTCTATTTGACTAGTGAGATTGTTAATCACGTCATCTTTATCTTTTAATGTTTTTTGATACTGATCAATAGTAGTTTTTAAATTATGAATTTCTTTATTTGTTAAATCTTGTTTTTGTTTATTAATATTGATATCATTTTTGTTATTAACTTTTTTTGGTTGTTGATTATTTTTTTTCTCCATTATTCAATCTCCTTTTTTGCTAATTCATAATATTTGTCAACTTCAATATTATTTTTATTTTTATCATATATATTTGATAAAATTTTATATTCTGATTTTTGATATTTATTAGGACAAGCATATTTAATTTTTGCTATTAATAAACCATTAGTTTTCGTAGATAAAATTTTCCTTTTATTATTTTTAATACCGGCGTTTGGTATTTCAATTTCTTGACCATTTTTTGTACTTGGACTTAAATATACATTCTTAAAACCATAGGGAGTTGGAATTGATACTTCACCACCAATTAATGCTTTTAATGGATCAACAACAACAGATGTATAAATAATATCACCTTTTCTTTGAAAAATAGGCGAAGTTTTTACATTAACTTTTATATATAAATCACCAGTAAAATTTTTAAAATTATGTCCATGGCTTGGTACTTTTATTATTTGACCATTTTCCATTCCAGGGGCAAATTCAATTTCATATGTTTTTAGTTGTTCTAAATATTTTTTTCCATTACATTTTTGGCATGGTTTTTTAACAATCTTTCCAGTTCCATTACAGTATGGACAAACAGTTTGGCTTTGCATAAATCCAAAAGGTGTTCTTTGTCTTTTCAAAATGACTCCTGAACCATTACAATATTTACAAATTGCTACTGAATTTGCTTCAGACGACACTCCAGTTCCTTTGCAAGCATCACAAGTAGATTTTATCTTTAAAGTTATATCTCTTTTACAACCTTTTATAGCTTCCAAAAAATCTATAGTTATTTCATCTTTTATATTTAGTTCATATAAGATTGTTTCTCTTGATGATCTATGGGAAGATCTTCTCCCACCAAACAAACCACCAAAAATATCTCCCAAATCAATTTCATCATCATCTGAACCATCAAAATTGAAATGAACTTCTCCACCATGAGAATTTGTGCGAAAAAATTCATTGAAAATATCAAATGGATTGCCTCCACCTGAAAAACCTTGTTGATTTAAACCATCATATCCAAATTGATCATAAGTTGCTCTTTTTTGTTGATCTGATAAAACTGCATAAGCTTCATTAATTTCTTTAAATCTTTCTTCTGCATCTGGGGCTTTATTATGATCAGGGTGATATTTCATTGCAAGACGTCTAAAAGCGGATTTAATTTCATGCTCAGTAGCACCTTTAGAAACACCTAGGATCTCATAATAATCTTTTTTATTATTATTCATAATATCACTATTATACATTAAAATAGCACTTTTAAATATAGAGTGCTAATTATTATCACTAATTATAATTAATTTTTACTTATATACTGATTTACATTATAACTATTATCATATACATTATTGGATGATAAATCAATTAACTTGAGAAAAACAGACGAATTAAGTGTTAACATATCAAAATCAATAATTTGATCTATAAACTTTATAAAATTATTGTCAAAAGAATAATTGATTTGACTAAATTGTGTTTTTACAATAGAAAATAGAATTTTTTTATAAGATAACAATAATTTTTCTATATTAATAGACGAGATAAAATTATTTCGTAAATTAAATGATAAGTTCATATTTATATTTCTTGAAATATTTAAATTAGTATTTTTAATTATTAAAAATGTATTTTTAATTAAATTAACATTTGTTGAATATTCTTTTGCTATGCTAATAAATAGTTCATTTTCATCAAAAGTCTTGGTAATGATATCATTTAATAAACCATTGTCATATTGTTGATAGATTACTTTATTCTTAATGATTTTTATTATGTTTGAATGGGAAGAATTATTTTTATTGTCTATTAGGTATAAATTATCAATGGAATTAATACTTATGTGACATTCGTTTAATATGGCATTTAGGAAAAAGAATGTTTTGTCATAATCAGTTCAGTATGTTACATAACTTGCATATGTAACATTATGCTTAATATCTAATTCTCAATCACTAAAAATTATTTTATTTAAATATGAGTTATTTAATTGTGGACCATTAATAGTACTAAGTAATTCTTTAATTTTTCCTTTGCTGACATTGCCATTATATTTTTGTTTAAAAGTTTTTTTGATAGTAATATTTGGATCATTAATAACAACATTAAGGTTTTTAATGTTGAAACCTAAAAAATTACCAGCCACTGTTAAAATTTTTAACAATTTTGTTTTGAATGTTATTTTGTTATAGTCTTCTGATTTAAAAAATAATAGATTAGGAGCATTATTAATTATGTTATAAACAAATAACCATATTTTTGTCTCGTCGACAAATAGAATTTTATTTGTTTTGCTCGAATCTTTCATAATTAAATTCTCTCCATTATCCGCAATTTTGCACTATGAGATCTAGAATTAAATAATATTTCAGATTCAGATGGAACTATTGGTTTTTTTGTTATTAATTTAAAATTAGCATCAACTATTTTTGTTAATGGTACAGTTTTGTTAAACAAATCTTTTTTAGTTGTAAATTCTTTGAATGTGTTTTTTATAATTCTATCTTCAATAGAATGAAATGAAATAACAGCTATTCTTCCTTTATGCTTAAGCAAATTTATTGCTTGCTTTAAACCATTAACTAAACAATTGATTTCATCATTAACAACAATTCTTAATGCTTGAAAAAATGTTTTAGCTGGATGTTTTCTAGATCTATTAAAAGTTTTAAAGCAACTACAAATTAAATTGGCTAATTCAATAGTTGTGTTAATTGGTTTTGTTTTCCTTTGATGAATAATTTTATTTACTACTAGTTTAGTTTTTTTTGTTTCACCATATTTTTCAAATAAATTAATTAATTGCCATGGTTGGTAATTATTAATAATATATCTAGCAGTTAATTTGTTTAATTTGTTCATTCTCATATCAAGCAAACCATCTAATTTATAGCTAAATCCCCTGTTTGGATCATCAAGCATTAGGCTATTAACTCCAAGATCAAATACAAACCCATCAACGCGATTTGGAATTATTTTTTTTAAATTAGTAAAATTATCATGAACAATCAAAACTTTTTTATTGCCTTTAAATAATTTATTTAAATGTTGAATAGCATTAATATCATGGTCTATACAAATTAATTTGCCTGATTTTAATTTTTCCAAAATTAACTTACTATGACCACCAAAACCAGCTGTACAGTCTACATAAGTCCCATTCTGATTTATATTAAGATTATTTATAAGTTCGTTAGCAAGAACTGGTATATGAATGTTATTTTTTAACATTGTCATCAATTCTTTCTGCTACAGATTCAAATTGTTTATTAGTTTCAGCAATAAATTTATCATACATTTTATCATTTCAAATTTCCAGCTTATTTCCCAAACCAACAATTATTACATCTCTTTTTAAGTGGGCAAGTTGTTTTAAAACATCAGGAATTAAAATTCGATTAGCACTATCAATTTCTAATTCGATAGAATTAGCTAATATTTGTCTTGCAAGTATTCGGGCATCTTTTTTATTTTGTGAATATGAAAGAATTTGATTTGATCATAAATCAAAATCATTTTTACCTCTTACTTCTAAACAACCATCAAATCCTTTTGAAACAATAACAATATGCTTATCAAATTTACTTGCAATTTTGCTTGGTAAATTTAATCTATTTTTTTCATCAATTCGATGTTTGTATGTACCTAAAAATATATTTCCCACTTTATACCACTTTAACCCACATTATATAATTATTTTAAATGAAAAAAAATTTTTTTTAAAAAAATCTGATAAATAATAAAAAATGCTCATTCAATGAGCATTTTAATATCTGAGTAATGTTGCAAAAGGTGAGCAATTTTTAACAAAAATTCAGTAAATATGCATATATACATATATAAAATTAAAGAAATACCTCTAACTATACATTCATAATAAATATGATTCGATGAAAAAGAAAGTTAAAAACGGCAATAGATATTGTAAAATTTGTGGACACCATTTACAGCAAAAAAGAAAATGTAAAAATAAAACATCATATAGATGATATTGTCTAGAATGTCATAAATATATAATCATTAATAAAAAACAAAAGAAAGACATCTATTTATTTAGAAATGATTTCTAGTAAAAAATGCACACTTTTTGCAACATTGCTCTAATTTTGATTTGAAAATAATTAATTGTTATAAAATTTCAATAATAAATTAATTATTGTTAAACCTAATGGATTAATTGGATGTTTTTTAAATTCATTTGTACCAGCAATGTCAAAATGAACAAAATCATCACATGAACAAAATTTTTTTAAGAAAGCAGCTGCTAAACTATTGCTTGCTTCTCTAATAGAACAACTATTTGCACAATCAGCAAGTTTACTTGATTTATTAATTATTTCAAAAAATTCTGGGAAAAGTGGTAAGGAAATCAAACCTTCACCTGATAAATCTCCTGCATCTAATATTAATTTTTTTGTCATCAATTTTGTTGCTCAAAATGGTGTTAAAAAATCTCCAAACGAAACAGCAGAAAGACCAGTAAGAGTAGCAATAGTCATAGCTTTAGAAATTTTGTATTTTTTATTTACATAAGCTAATGCATCAGCCAATATCAATCTTCCTTCTGAATCTTGAGATAAAATTTCTACTGACATTCCATTACATGCTTTGTAAATGTCATTTACAAACATTGCTTTACTGTTTATTAAATTTTTAGCTAATGGTATAACCCCAATAACATTAACTTTAGCATTAGTTGATGCTAAAGCATGAATAATACCAAAAACTACAGATGCACCTGTCATGTCTTGATTCATGCCCTGCATAAATTTACTTGGTTTTAATTCATAACCACCAGTATCCATCATAATACCTTTTCCTACCAATGCAATCTTTGAAGATTGAGTAGTATTAAAATACTCTATAATCATTAATGCTGCTGACTCATCAGATCCTTTGTTAACAGCTTGGATTAAACCACATTTTTCTTTGGCTAAATCTTTGTCTCACAAAATTTTTATTTTTAGTTTTTTATTTTTTAAATGTTTTAAATTATCTGATATACCATAAACAAAATCCTTAATCCCTAAATAATTAGCAGGCATAATTTGATATTGACGGGCTAAATGAAATGATTTACAAATAGTATTGGCTTTTTTAATAAAACCAGCATGTTTATTGTGATACATAATATTAGCTTGGGTTTTCACATGATTTGATCTTAAATTAAATGATGGCTCAACAAAACTATCAAGTCTAATTAAAATCATTGTTACTAATGATAAAATGTCTTTATTCGGAACATGATCAATGAATGAACTAAGATCAATATTTACATTTTTGTGATGATATTTAAGAATAATTGATGAAAATTGGCGTAAAAATATAACAGAAGAAAAATTTTGCTTTTTATTAAAAATAAAAATGATATTTTTATCTTTATCTTTTATGGAATTTTTAGTCCCAAAAATAGCTTTAATATTAATACTATTATCCTTTATTGTTTTATTGAATAACATTTTTGCTCCAATCTTAAATTATTTATGATAAAAATTATTTTTATTAAATTATGATATTTAAAATTTTATTTTTAATATAAATAATTTTTTTATATTTTTTATTATTTAAGAATTTAGAAATCTTTGATGTTGCTAATGCATAATGTAAAATTTGTTTTTCACTAAGTGATGCTTCTATTTCAATAGTATCTCTTAACTTACCATTAATTTGAATAGGTAATGTAATAGTTTTAGAAATAAGATACTTGTTATTATATTTTGGTCAATTTAAAAAAACAATCGATTGCTTTGGTTTAAATAAAATTTGGTATAAATGTTCAGCAATAAAAGGAGCAAAACAGCTTAGTACAATCAAAAAATCTATAATATGGTTTTTAATTAGTTGTTTATGTTTTTGACATATATTTGTATAAACCATCATTTTACTAATTGCTACATTAAATCTAAATGATTCTATTGCACTAGTAACATCTTTTATAAATCTATGGAAAGCAATAATTAATGTTTTATCACCATGTGATGAATCTAACCATTCAATATCTTTATTAGTTAGTAAACTATAAACTCTATCTAATCATTTTCTGCAACCATTTATCCCTTTTTCTGATCATGGTAATGTAGCATTAATAGGGCCCATAAATGCTTCATATAGTCTTAATGTATCAGCACCATAATCATTAACAATATCATCAGGATTAATAACATTTCCTCGTGATTTAGACATTTTTTCTCCATTAGGTCCTAAAATCATCCCCTGATTAATAATTTTTTGGAATGGCTCCTTTGTTGGAACAACTCCAATATCATATAAAAATCTATGTCAAAATCTTGCATACAATAAATGTAAAACAGCATGTTCCTGTCCACCAACATACAAATCAACAGGCAATCATTTTTTAAACAAACTATATGCTTTGTCTGAATCAAGATCAATATATGAACCATTAGCTTGTTTTAACAAATACGCTAAATAATATCAGCAACTACCTGCTCATTGTGGCATTGTGTTAGAATCACGTAAATAATTTTTACCATTAATAGTAACAGACATTCACTTTTTTAAATTAGCTAATGGTGACAAACCATTAGTGTTAGGAATAATATTTTTAATATATGGTAATTCTACTGGTAATTTAGTAATTAATTTTGGTTTATTATTCTTATCATAAACAATAGGAAAGGGTTCACCCCAATATCTCTGTCTTGAAAAAACTCAGTCTTTTAATTTGTAATAAACTGCTGGTCCACCACATTTATTTGTAATTAATCAATCATTAATAACTTTACATGCTTGATTAATATTTAGACCATTAACAAGAGGAGAATTAATGTGTTTTCCATCATTTGTAATGTATTTTTGTGCACCATCAATAATAGGAATTATTTTAATATTTTTGCTAATTGCAAAATCATAATCTCTTTTATCAGCAGATGGAACCCCCATAACTATTCCATTAGCATAATCATTTAACACATAATCACAAACGAAGATTGGAACTGAATCATTATTTATTGGGTTTTTAGCAAAACTACCAGTAAAAACACCTGTTTTTTCTTTAGATTCTTGTCTTTGTAAAATTGTTTTTTTCTTAGATATATCAACATATTTTTCCACATCTGATTTACATCTATTAGTAGTTAATAATGGAACTAATTTATTTTCAGGAGCAATAGCAATAAATGTAACACCATAAATAGTATCAGGTCGAGTTGTAAAAATATTTAACTTTATTTCATTGTTAATAGGAAAAATAATATTAGATCCTTCACTTCTACCAATTCATGATCTTTGAATTTGTTTTAAATGTTCTGGTCAATCTAGTTTATCTAATCCTTTAAGTAATTTATTAGCATATTTAGTAATTTTCAAAACTCATTGACGCATTGGTTTTTTAGTAACAGGATATGAACCTCGTTCGGAAACCATCACTCCATCTTTTATTATCACTTCTTCATTACTTAAAGCTGTTTTTAATTTCTCACATCAATTCACATCAACATCTTTAATTTCAGCTAGACCATGATCAAATAATTTAGTAAAAATTCATTGTGTTCATTTATAGTAATTAGGATCAGTTGTATCAACTTCTTTGTCATAATCAAAACTAAATCCTAATGATTTCAATTGTTTACGAAAAATGTCAATGTTTTTTTTGGTGAACTCGATTGGATTACAGTCATTAGCAATTGCATATTGTTCAGCTGGTAAACCAAATGCATCTCATCCGATTGGATGAAGAACATTAAAGCCATTAAAACGTTTGTATCTAGCAAATATATCTGTGGCAGTATATCCTTTTGGATGACCAACATGTAAACCTTTACCAGATGGGTATGGAAACATATCTAAAATATATGTTTTAGGTTTATTGGCATTTTCCACAAATTGATATACTTTATTTCTATCTCAATAAATTTGAATATCTTTTTCAATTTTAGTGTGGTTGTACATAATATAATATTATAACATTAATGCTGTAACAACAAGAGATGAAAAATAAAGAATTAATAAATAAAATTAATGAAACAATTAATAATATTAGAATTTGAATCCAAAATGAAGGTGGTGATGTAAATTTTGTCTCTTTTGAAAAAGGCATTCTAACTTTAATTGTTTCTGGACATTGCATAGGATGCACAAGTTTTGATACCACTTATACATATGGGTTAAAACAAATGTTAATGCAAACGTTTCCACAAATAAAAAATGTTGTTTTTCTAACAAAAAAACCTAAATAATTACATGTTCATGAATTTGTGTTTTAATTGCATAAATATTCAAATTTATGAAAGATGTTTTTAATAAATTAGTAATATAATCAACAAAACAATTTTCAATACCATGTCCAACATCCAAACAAGATAACTTATAATAATTGAGATTTTGCCAACTATGATATTTTACATCTCCTGTAACAAGTAATATATGCATATTTTTAAGTTTATTAAAAGCATAAGTAAAATTACTCATTCCAGCACCAGCACAAATAGCTAATGTCTTAAATTTTTCATTATTTCGGTTAAATAAACAAAAGTTGGATGAAAATTGTTTCTTAAATATTTTAGCAATTTCACTAATTGTTAAAAAATGAGAAAAATTACCAACAATAAATCTCTTTTTATTATCAAATCATTTTATGTTTCTTAACTGCAAAGCATTTGCTATTAAAAAATTCATTCCATTCTTGGAATTATCAAAACATGTATGTAATGATAAAATAGTTATGTGATATTTTTTAATTTGATTGATATAATATTTTTGACAAGATAGCAAATTATTTTTATCAATGAAAATAGGATGATGTGAAATAATTAATTTAATGTCATTCTTAATTGCTTTATCAATGATTTTCTTATTTATATCTAAGCAAACACATATTTTGTTAATTTTGTAATTATTTTTAGGTTTATTGACAAAACCTGAATAATCTCATTTTTCTTGTAAGCAAAGTGGATACTGCTTTAACAAGAAATTACATACATCTTTAATAAAAAATGAATTATTGTCCTTCATCTAAAATATATGATCTTAGTCTTTTTGATTTAGAAGGATGTTTTAGTTTTCTTGTTGCTTTGGCTTCAATTTGCCTAATGTGTTCTCTTGGTTTTTTCAATTTTTTAGCAACTTCATCTAAATTATGAGGGTATTCATATGGCGGTAATCCATATCTCATCCTAATTATTTTTTCTTCGTTTTCATTTAGTGAAGATTTAAATAATTGATTAATGTCATCTTTTAACAGATTTTCTTTGGTAAATTTATCAGGATTGGTTAATGTTGTCTCCTTAACAAAGTCAGCAATTTGACTATCATCATCAGAACCAACTGTTTTGTCTAATGAAACTGGATCAATATGAATCTTTTTAATATTAGCAACTTTACGTTGAGTGAAACCAGCAGCAGCTCCTCCTAATTCTTCAGTTATTTCCTCAATTGTTGGTGTTCTTCCAGTTTTTTGCTGAATTTCTTTTTCAGCTTTTAAAATTCTATTAATAATTTCTACCATATGAGCAGGTATTCTAATAGTTTTAGCTTGATCAGAAATTGCTCTTGTTATTGCTTGTCTAATTCATCAAGTAGCATAAGTGGAAAACTTATGTCCTAATTTATAGTCAAATTTATCAATTGCCTTTAAGAGGCCTATTGTTCCTTCTTGAATAAGATCATCAAAATCAATTCCATGATTTAAAAATCGTTTTGCAATAGATGTTACAAGTCTAAGATTGGAAGTAACTAGTTGACTAATTCCTTGCTGTTTTTCAAGTTCATTTTTACTTTTAGACATTTTTGAATAATAAATTTCTTGTTCAGCAGTTAACATTTTTGAGTGGCCAAGGTTAACTAGAAAATTTTTAATTCCATTGTAACTATTTTGAGAACCCTTAACTTTAATTTTGGTAATTTTGATTGCTTTATTTTGTTGTAGAATCTCTATAGTATCATCTAGACTAAAAATTTTTTTATTAGGATATTCTTTTATTTTAATGTCATTCCTAGTAATTTCATTAAGGATTTTCTGAAGTTGAACTTCAGTTATTTTATAACTTCCAAATGAAGTAAAAATTTTTTTTAATTGAACAAGGTTTCTATTTCGTCTTTTAATTTTAGCAACTTTAATAATGTTTCCTAAAATTTCATCTAATTCAAATTTAGAAATTGTTTTAAGTTTAGTAAATGATTCTAAAATAGTAGGGACAAATTTTGGTTCAGTGGAAACAACTTGTCTTTTCTTAATATTTTTATTTGGTTTGAAATTAGTTTTTTGTGATAATTTATTTCTTTTGGAATTATTAAAATTATCTTTTTTTATTGTTTTATTAGATTTTTTTTTAATTAATTTTTTTGAAGATTTCTTATTTTGTTTGTTTACTATTTTTTTAGTTATAGTTGATTTATTAAAAATTCTTTTAGTTATTTTTTTTGTTGGCTTTCTAAAAGATTTCTTAGAATTTTTCTTATTATTTTTTTTCGACATTTAAATATATATATTTTATTTAATATTATATTTATAAATGATAGACAAATATACAAAAATAAATATTAGATATTATCTAAAGCTATTTAAATTGTGTTTTCATAAATTAATAAATGATAAGTTGATCATTGTTTAAGAATAAATAATGTTTAAACAAAATTAATAGTAATTACAATGTTTTTTATTATTCAATCAAATAAGAATTTAATTATTTCTTCTTTATTATGTTTACTTGAATATTCATTAATGATGTAAATGGATATTTCTTCTCAATCTCTACATGATTTTCATTCATTATTAGTGAATTTGAAATAATACCCAAAGTTATAAAGTAATTTTATTAAAATTGCAATTGCTAGTCGTTTGTTACCATTTAATAAAAAATGAAAACATTAATGTTTAAAAAACAATTTGATAAAAAATAAAAGATATTTTCGTTTATTGAAATTGTTTTATTAAATGCATTAATGATACAACTATGAATTTGAGAAAAGATTTGATTATTTAAATTAGGCATAAATTCATTTGATAAATCTTTTGCAAAGAAGTAGGAATCTTTCAAAATGGTTATAAAAAAATTAGAGACTTCAATACTGTCCTTTTTACAATATTTTCAAAAATTAACACATTCAATATAAATTTTTGTTAAATTGTCATAATAATGACTTCTAAAATTTGCTAAAAAACCACTTTGATAAGACTTTAAATTGAAAATTAGAGAATTATTAATTTTTTTTAAGAAAATCTAAAGTTATTTTTTTTAAATAAAATAATCTAATTTTTTTCAATTATTTATCCATAAAGTATTTAATTATTTTAGCAAACATCCATGAGTTTTTTTCTTTTTTAAAACTCTCATTGGCTTTTTTTACCATTTCCTCATATTTTTTAATATCATATTTCATTTTATATTAGCCCATCTACAAACACAAAAACTAATTAACGATGATTTAATTATTTTATGTCTAACATAGTAATTATAACACATCTTGTTTTGTAGCCTAAACATTACTATGTGTGGTTTTATAAATTTTAATAGAAATAAAATGAATTGATAAGTGTTATCATAAAATGATCAATCTACATTAAAAATTAATTAAAAAAAGATATAGAACTTCTACTAGGAACAGGTGATAATCTAATAACAGCATTATGATGATTTACATATGATGTAAAACCATTACTAGATTTTAAGGCTGAAATTGAATTTATTATTGCAGATGAAAAAGTACTCACTAATATTCCTATTCCTAAAGCAATAGCATAAAAACTACCACCAGTTATTTTATTTTTTTGTTTTATTGTTAATTTTTTCATAATTCCCCCATGTTATTATTAACATAAAAAAAATAAAAGAAATAAAAGTATAATTACAAATTAAAATAAATAGGAATTAACAATGGAAAAAAAAGATAAAAAAATATTGGTTATTAATGCAGGAAGTAGTTCAATTAAATTTAGACTATATGATTTTGATAATTTACAAGAAATTGCTAGTGGTTTATGTGAAAGAATATTTGTCGATGGCATAATAAAGGTTAAAACAAAACATGAAATTATTGAAAAAAAGATTGCTATGGCCAATCATATGATTGCTACATCAATTATTCTTAAAACATTAAAACAAATGCATATTATTAATGATTTAAAAGAAATTGTTGGTGTAGGACATAGGGTAGCAATGGGGGGATCTTTTTTTAAACAATCGGCAAGTTTAGATAATAAAACTAATTTAAAAAAAGCTATTGATTATGGTAAAATCGCTCCGTTACATAATCCATGTGAAACAGCTGTAGTAAAAATATTTAAAAAATTAATTCCATTTGCTAAAAATATTGGTATATTTGATACTTCCTTTCATACTACAATTCCTGATGTAAATAGTGATTATTGTCTTGATCGAGTAACAACCAAAAAATATGAAATAAAAAAATATGGTTTTCATGGAACAAGTTATCGCTATATAACTAAAAAAATGCAACAAGTTTTAAAAAAGAAAAACCTAAACTTAATTGTTTGTCATATTGGTAATGGAGCATCAATATGTGCTATTAAAAATAGTAAAAGTTTTGATACAACTATGGGTTTAAGTCCATTACAAGGGTTGATTATGGGGACAAGATGTGGTGATATTGATGCTACAGTTTGCACATACTTATCAACACAGGGTTTAACAAATGAACAAATTAACAATGAATTAAATAAAAAAGCTGGTTTTTTAGGATTAACTGGTTCATCAGATTCAAGAGATGTTCTTATTAAAATTAAACAAGGTAATCAAAATGCTAAATTAGCCAGAGAAATCCAACTTCAACGAATAGCTAATTATATTGTTCAATATTGCAATGAATTACAAAAAGTTGATGCAATTGTTTTTACTGCTGGTTGCGGAGAAAATGATAAAGAATTATTAGAAGGTGTATGTAATAGAATCAAACTAATTAAATTGGAATGTGACAAAAAATTAAATAAACAAAAATATAGTGATTTTATTGATGTTACAAATAAAAATTCAGAAATTAAAATTTTTAAAGTTAGAACAAATGAAGAAATAATGATGGTTGAAGATACTAAAAAAATAATTTCATAAATTAAATGATAAAAAAAATAAAAAAATTGTTAAATGGTTCTATTGTTTTACATCAATTTTATAATAAAAAATTATCTGGGTTATTGAAAAGAAATAAGCAAAAAAATATTAGACAATCCTTAATTGAAAAATTTATTAAAATTCACAAATTACATCAACCAAAAATTAAAAATAATTTGATTATCACGAATAAACAAACATGATATTTTTCTGTATCTCATACATTAGGTAGAACATTTGTCCATTTTGCCAAACAACCAATTGGTATTGACTGTCAAACTATTGTTAATTTAAATAATCTAAAAAATAATTCACATTTTTTAGCAAATAAAAAATCAATTAATAAAAATAATAAAATTAATTTTATGATTCAATGGACAACTAAAGAAGCTTTTTTAAAATGTTTCCATAATATTTATCATAAAAACCCTGATTTTAAAAAATGAAGAATAAAACTCTTAAAAAGTTATAACACAAAATTTTTTTCAAAAAATAATATATTTTTGTGTAAGACTATATATTGTAGACATTATATTTACACAATTTGTTACAAAATAAAAACAATGTAATTTTTTATTAGTAAATTAAATTCTTGAGTTAGTGTATGAACTAGAAATGTTAATTGTCATAAGAAAGAAGAGCTATGTTGCAAAAAGTGAGTATTTTTACTAAAATCATTTCTAAATAAATAACTAGATGTCTTTTTTTGTTTCAAGAATAAAAATGTTTTTGTCTTTAAACATTTTAGTATTTCTTCAGAAAGTTAATCGATGATATCCATATTCTGACATTTTCCTTGAAATGGGTAAGGTATTGAAAATATTTGAATGACCACAAATATATTTTTTGTTTTTTATTAATGATTGTATATTTATGATATTTAGGACAATATCATCTATATTATCTTTTATTTTTATATTTTCCTTTTTGTTGTAAATGATGTCAACAAATTTGACAATATCTATTGCCGTTTTTAATTTTCTTTTTCATAAAACTATATTATGAATGTATAGTTCGAGTGTTTTTTAATTTTATGTATATATACATACAATTATCTGAATTTTTGTTAAAAATTGCTCACTTTTTGCAACACTACTCTCATTTTACAACAATATAAAATTTCTCGATAAAACTAGATTACATTGTTACTTATTCTAGCAATTTGATGTTTTTAACATGTTATTAATTAGGAATATCTGGAGGAATAAATTGTGGATGTAGTGGATCATCATTGGGATTATTTGGATTGGGATTGGGATTGGGATTAAAGATATGACCAACTTGTGCTACTTGATTATTAATGTCATAAACATACTGTCTTCAATCAGAAATAGCTTCATATGTTGAACTAATAATATTTCAACCAAGTAGAATTGAACTACAAACAAGTAAAACCGTTAATAAAATTCCAATAATAATTCTGCCAAAATTTCTATCACTTATACCACAATTTTGTTTTGTTTCGTTAAATTTTTCATAATCATCTTTAACTGTTTTATCAATTATAATTGTTTGTTCATTATTTCCTTGTTTTTGAGAAAGTTCAACAAAATGAAAATAATAAAAATATGATGCAAAAGCAGTATTTGATTTTTTTTCATAATATTTCATAAAATTATCAATAGATTTAAAATTATCTTTATCTTCTCCATTAACTTTTTTTATAACATTTATATCAGATTTTGATTCATTAGTAATTTCATTATTCCATTTTTTTACATTGTTAACCTCATTTTCAATTGGATCACTAATAGTAAATTTTCACAATATAAACAAAGAAAATGTGATAATAAATAAAGCTACTATAGTGGTAAAACTAATTAGGAAATCAAGATTAGCAGAACGTCGATATCGTGCACCAGGAGGTGGTGGAATTTCTTGTCCATTATAAAATGAATATTTATATCGAACTAGTATTAATATTATCATGAGTCCCAATATACCAAACAAAATAGCCATCTCAACATTTATTAATTTGGTTAATCAATGACATGATTCAATATCATCTAGAATTTTTTTGCTATCAACATAATTAGCTACTTGTTTGTAAAAATTCACAGCATTATTAGAAAAGCTTTTAGAAGGTTGAATGTTGTTCATGTTTGATTTTGTCTCAACCTTATACTGTATGTTGTTACTATTTGTAAAAGTAGCACTAAAACTATTTTGAATAGTATTTTTACTTATATCATTGTCAAAAAAAGAAACATTGGCATTGGTTTCAATATTACAATATTTTACAAATTTTTCTTCAATTTTTAGATTGGCATCGTTGTTTGCATTATTGATAGATTGACTATCTTGTAAATTTGGCTTTTTACTCAATAAATCTAATAAATTAATACCATTAAGTTGTAAACCTATTAAAGATAAATTATTTTTAGCCATTGGCACATCATATGAGTCTGTTGGTATTTTAAAATTACTATCCTTAGCATCACTTGGTAAAAAATATTCAATCCCCAACATATCTTTATTTCAACTAAAAACAATTTTTTGATCAGGTTCCTTAGTTTGATCAAAATATGCTTCAAACATTTTTTTTTGCTGGTATTTAGGGGTTGCTAACAAACTATATCTAGTAAATTGAAAACTATCAGATGGTAATTGACCATCTTTAAAATTAGTATAATCAACTGCATTTCCATCTTTAGTTGTAGCTAAATGAGCTGTTACTTTGTTTATAATTTCTTGATCCTTGTCTTTATATTTTGCATGCATTAATTGTCAATCTATGTTCATGTAATAATTATTAGAATAAATGTCTTGTGACATAGTTTTTAAGACTGGAGTAAGAATAAAAC
>CACXEQ010000028.1 GCA_902766725.1 uncultured Ureaplasma sp. | reverse complement strand
TTGAGAAAGATGATAAGATGATTTCCGGTTGAACAGGTGCAGAAAAGGCCACAGAAAATCAAGAATATAAAGCTACTATTAAATATGTAGATGGTTATGAATTTGATAGTATTGAAATAACTATTGGTACTGATAAACTTGCAGAAACAGATTTTACTCTTAACACAGAGAAAACTGAATTAACTATTCCAGCAAAAAAAATAACTGGAGACATTACTATTAAAATAACAGCTAAAGCTAAACAATCATCATAGTTAGAGTATATTTCACTTGATGTCATTATTAATAGTGATAAGATCCTATTGAATATGTAGATAGTTACATGTTTGTTGCACTAATCCATATTAAAAAATTGGTTAATTATTAAAAAAATTAGCTAATTTTTTATTTTATTAGTTTATTTTTGTCATTTGGATTAGATCATAAACAAAAATATATTTGAAACATTGAAAATAAAAATTAATTATTAATGTATAATAATAAAATATTTGGAGGATATAAAAAATGAAGAAACTATCAAAAAATATTTATTCTTTAGCTTTATTGACTGGATTTGTAATACCAATTATATCAATGGTGAGTTGTACAAAAACTGATAATAAAAATAATGAACAAGATTCAAAAAAAGATATTAATGTTGAATTTTCTAAAGATAAGAATTATGAAATTACTGGTCCAACTACTATTTCAAGGTCTAATATTAATGATTATGTTGCTAATATTAAATGCAATAGTAATTACATTTTGTATGATGAAGATGTTGTTGTAATAGTTGGTGCTAAAGAACTTGAAAAAGGTGACGGGTATAAATTAGATGATATTGGAAATCAACAATACAAAATAGTTATTCCTGCTAAAAATATTACTTCTGATATTAAAATTTCTGTAAAAGTTACAGAAAAAAAAGAAGTCAAGGTTACTTATACTGCAAAAGGTGAAGGAATTAAAAATTTACATGGGGAAGAAAATGCGACTAATTTTGTTGATTATTGTTTAACAGTTGATTATGATCATGATTCTTATAATTTAGAAAATCGTAATATTCATGTCTTAATCGCTGATAAGGAAATGAAAGATGAAGCATTTTATATTCAGAAAGATTCAAGCTCATGCAAAGTAATCATTAAGAAAAAGTATATAACTAATGATATAAAAATTGAGCTTTCTGTTGAAAAAATTGCTTATGAATATTCAATTAATTATGATAGCAATGCGGTGGGGAAATTATCACTTAAAGAGAATAAAGGTGTAGTTAGAACAAATGTAGAATTTGATTTTTATATCCAGGTTAATGATAAATATAAAATAGATAATATTATTGTTAAAATTAATAATGAAGAAGCAGATGAAGGAAAACAATATCAATTGTTAGTTGATAATCAAAAATATACATTCAAATTTGATAAACAATTTATAACAGGTAACATTGATATTAATATCACTACTAAACTTGTCAATTATAATGTGGATATTAACATTAAAACAAATGATAAATATCTTGTAGAATATGATAATAAAGTTGAATTAGGACAAGATTGTGTTTTTAAGATTTCAGCCAAAAGTGGATCTTTTAAAACCTTTACAATAAGCAAATTAAAAATTAATGATAATTCGATTAGTGATCCAAGTTTAATTGATAAATATTGTTTAGTAAATATGAGTGAAGACAAAAGCAAAGTAGATATAACTATTTCTGGTGATTTAATTGATGGCGATGTTTATTTAACAGTACTTTTATCAACTACATAACCATTTAGTAAGTAAAATCATTTTTAAAATTAATTGATTTCAATTCAATTGTTTTGTTTTTTAAATAATTTAATGTGTTTGCATTAGTTTTGAATGTAAATCTTATTTTGTAAGATATTAGTGTTTGATGTTTATAGTTGGTTAGATCAAATTTGATATTTTTATTTTTATATTTATGTTCTCCTACTAGTGGATGTCCTATGTAAGCTAAATGAGCTCTAATTTGGTGTGTCCGACCTGTTAATAATTTAATTTCTAGTTGTGAAATATTTTTATTTTTATCATATTTTAATACTTTATATTTTGTTTTTATAGGTTTAGCTTTTTCTAATGGTTTTTCCACGATTGTTGAAAAATTTTTGTTGTGATTTCTTATAAGATATGCATTTAGCACATCATGTTTTTTTTCCATTTTACCATAAACTAAGCAAACATAATATTTGTCAATCTCTCTATTTTTTATTTTTTGTGATAAGATTACAGCACTATTACGATTTTTTGCAATAATAATTAAACCCATTGTATTAAAATCAAGTCGGTGAACTAGACATGGTTGGAATTGATTTTCCAATTCAGGTTGTCATTTTTTTGCTAAAAATAAATATTTCTTTGCTCTATTAATTAATGTATCAGCAATTTTATTATTTTCATCTTGGGATAAAAGTTTTGGAGGTTTGTTAACAACTAGAATATTATTATCTTCATAAACTATTTGTAAATCATTTTTAGCTAATAAAAACAATTTTTCATTATTAGTATAGTAAATATCTTGGATATAGCATTTTATTACATCATTTAATTTCAATCGATAGTTAAATTTTGCTTTTTTATTGTTAACTTTTATTTTACCAATTTTAATTGCTTTAAATATCTGACCAAGACTAAGATTAGGAAACATTTTCCTAATAAAATTATCCAATCTAATATTTTGGTCATTTTTCTTAATATTAATTGTTTGCATAGTTTAAATAAAAAGCTACAATACTAGCAGCAACAGATGCATTGAGCGAATCAACATTTTTATTTAAGGGAATTTTAATGATTGTTTGACATTTTTTTAAAATATTATTTGGTAAACCGTTAGCTTCGTTACCAATTAAAAAACAGTTATTTATTTTATTTTTATATTCATAAATTTTAGTAGCATTAGTAGTATTAGCTAAAGCAATTAATTGTAATTTATTAATTTTTACTAAACTAAAAAAATAATCAAGATTATTAAATTTTTGAACATTTATACCAAATACATAACCCATTGAACTCCTAATGGTATCTGGATGATATATATCACAACAATTACCAATTAAAAACAAATTTTCAATATTAAAAGCTAGACAGCTCCTAATTAAAGAACCTAAATTATTGGGGTTTTGTAAGTTATAAACAGCAAGATAATTAGCACTGTTACTATAAACTATATTGCCTTTATTTGGTTGGATAATACTTATAATCCCTTCTGGTGTTTTTAGATGAGAAATAGTTTTAAAAAGTTTAGATGGACAAAAATATAGCAAATTAGTGTAATTTGCAAGCAATTTCTTATTTGCAAGAAAAAAATCATTAGTAACAATGATACTTTTTATTTGTTGCCTATTAATATAATTAATAATGGTTGAAAAAACTTTTTTTCCCTCTGCTACTGCTAAATTGTTTTCATGTCTATATTTAGCATCAGCAAATAATTTTTTAATCCATTTTAAAGTTTTATTACTAATTGATCTATTATTTTTCATAGTAATTTTATAATATATTATAAATATGACAAAATATGATGTTGCAATAATTGGTGCCGGACCTGCTGGCTTATATGCATATTATTATGCATGTCTAAAAGGATTAAAAGCTATTTTAATAGAAGCAAATAAGACAATTGGTGGTCAGCCAGCTATTTTATTTCCTACTAAGACTATTTATGATTTTCCTGGTTTTAACAAGATTTTAGCTAAACAATTAATTAATAAATTAATTAACCAAGTAGATAAGAAAAATATAATTATCAATTGTCCAATTAATGCAATTATCAAACAAAAACAATGTTTTAAGTTAAATTCAACTACTTGTAAGAAAACGTTTCTAACACGGTATTTAATTTTAGCAATTGGTGCAGGTTTTTTTGAATTTAATAAAATTGATGGTGATAGAAAATCAAAGAATATCCATTATTTTGTTACAAATATAGATACATATAAGGATAAAAATGTATTAATTGCTGGTGGTGGTGATTCAGCAGTAGATTGAGCCTATGAGATATTAAAAAATAAAATAACTAAACATGTAACAATTATTCATAGAAGAGATGTATTTCGTGCTACTAAGAATAAAATAGATACGATTAAAAGACTTGGATGTAAATTTTATGTTAATAAAACAACAAAAGTTATCGCAAATAATAAAGTTTTAATTAAAGATAATAATACTTTGCAAAATCAAATAATAAATTTTGATTATTTAATTGTTCAATATGGTCTTAGTTATGATTTAAAAACCAACAATTTATTAAAAATGTTTAAATTAAATGAAAGAAATCAAATAAATGTTGATAATAATGGCACAACTAATATTAATGGAATATATGCTATAGGTAATATTGCTGCTAATGGAACCAAACCGCGTTTAATTATTGTTGCAGTTTGTGATGCTGTTAAAGCAATAGAAAATATTTTGCTAAAATTAAAAATTAAATATGAATAAACTTATTGTCATTGTTGGCCCAACAAGTAGTCATAAAACTAAATTAGCTGTTAAATTAGCTAAACAACTTCATTTTCCCTTATTAAATGCTGATGCTTATCAAGTTTATAAAGAAATAAACTGTGGGACTAACAAAATGACAAAACAAGAAATTGCGACATTGCCAGTTTATTTAATGGATTGTATTTCTATTTATGAAAAATGGGATATAAAGATTTTTCAAGATAAAGCTAAAGAAATAATCAAAAAAAATTATTCACAAAACAAAATACCTATTGTGGTAGGTGGTAGTAATTTATATGTTGCTGCTTTAATTAAAAATTATAATTTACAATCTTCATTACCTAGAACAGATAATTATTCATCATATACTAATCAGCAATTATATGATCTATTATTAACCAAAGATCATTTGTCAGCTGAAAAAATAGGAATTGGTAATAAAAGAAGGTTAATTAGAGCCTTACAAATAATTGATGATACAGGTATTAGCAAAAGTTTAAAAGATTTGCAAAAAAACAATTATTATAATTGTTTGATTATATATATGGATGTAGAAAGAAATCAGTTGTATACAACTATAAATAAGAGAGTACAAGAAATGCTTGATAGTGGTTGAAAACAAGAGATTTTAGAATTATTAAACAAGGATCCAAATATTATGAGACTAAATGCTCTTAAAGCAATTGGGTACAAACAAGTTTATGATGCTATTATTACTAATAAACCTATTGATGTTGCCTTAATTGCTCAAAAAACAAGAAATTATGCCAAAAGACAAATAACATGATGTAAACATCAATATAGTGATATGTTTCATTATCATGGTAAACAAGATGATAAATTATTAATGCAAAAATTGGAGATGTTTGTGCATGATTAAACATTTATATGTACATATACCTTTTTGTAAAAAGATTTGTCCATATTGTGATTTTAAAAAGACAATTTATAACAATGATGTTGCTAATAAATATATTGATTTAGTTTGTAAAAAAATAAATCGAGATTATAAAAAAAACAAATTTAATACCATTTATGTTGGTGGTGGTACACCTAATTGTTTATCAAATTTACAAATTAATAAACTTTTACAGTGTTTATCTAAATATTTAACAAATAAACATGAATTTACTATTGAAATTAATCCTGAATTATTGACAAACGAACAAACTAGAATTTTTTCTTTAAATCATATCAATCGTGTATCAATTGGTGTTCAAACAATGGATAATGATTTATTAAAATCAATTTATAGATTAAGTTATCATAACGTTGTTAAAAACGCTATTCAATTTTTATTAAATAATAAAATCAAAAATATATCATGTGATTTAATTTATGGATTTCAAAACCAAACAAATAAAAACATTAAAGATGATATTGATTTCCTAATCAATAATCATGTTAAACATTTGTCTATGTATAGTTTAGAAATAAAACCTAATACTTTATGAGGTAAACAACACTATTTACTAGATGAATTTAAAATTGAAAATAATTTGAAATTTATTATTAGATATTTAAAAAAACGACATTTTATTAGATATGAAGTAAGTAATTGAGCTATTAATGATAAGTATCAATCATGGCATAATGTAGGTATTTGAAAATCACATGAATGAGCAGCAATTGGTTTTGGAGCTCATGGTATGGAAAATAAATATTTATATCATTATGATGGGAAGATTTTATACTGACATTTGATACAAAAAAGGTTAACAACAAATGAATTTTATTATCAAATTTTGATGATGGGATTAAGGTTAACTGAAGGAATAGATTTAAAAATTAAAAATAATTATTTAGCTTACCAATGTTTTAAAGATAATCTTAATAAATCAAAACTAATTAAAATAAAAAATAACCATTTAATTTGTACTAATATTAATCTTTTGGATAGTTTATTAGTTGATTTGTTGTAAAAAATTATTCATATAATTATTATTGATCATTTTATTATTAATTTTGTTCATTTAGTAGTTGATAAATTCGAGTAATGTTGCAAAAAGTGAGCAATTTTTAATGAAAATTTAGTAAATATGTATGTATATTTTTATACACACATAAAATTAAAAAAATACCTCGAACTATACATTCATAATATAGTTCTATGAAAAAGAAAGTTAAAAATGGCAATAGATATTGTCAGATTTGTGAAC
>CACXEQ010000027.1 GCA_902766725.1 uncultured Ureaplasma sp. | reverse complement strand
TAATGCAGTTTTCTCTGTGTTAAGACTAAAATCTGCTGAATCAAGTTTATTACCACCAATAGTTATTTCAATACTATCAAATTCATAACCTTCATCATATTCAATAGTAGCTATATAATCCTTATCAGATGTAGCTGTTTTTTCACCTGTTTTTCATTTGAAATTTTCAGCCGGTTCAAGAGTAACATTAACTGTTTTAACTACAGATGTAGATGTTAATGTAATACGAATATCACCAGTAATGTTTTTTGCTGGAATAGTCAATTCTGTTTTTTCATTGTTAAGACTATAAACTGGTTCACTAACTTTTTTATTAGCAATAATTACCTCAATACTAATAAAGTTACATCCAGATTTATATTCAATAGTGGCTTTATAATCTTTCCCAACTGTAGTTACACTATCACCTTTTGTGAATTTGCAATCTCCAATAGTATTAAGAGCAACATTATATATAGCATCTTTTTTACTATCATTACCACAACTAACCATTGATATAACTGGTATAGCAAACGCTAACAATGAAGTAGAACCTAGTACATATTTTAAATTTTTTTTCATATTAATTATTTATTTTCTCCAATTCAAATTTACTTATTTACTTAATATTATACTTCATTTTAAAAATTAAAATAAAAATGTATCAATGCAAAAAAACCTTTTATTTATAAGAATAATTTTTTTTGCTATAAAAACTAAATATTGCAGGTAGAAAGGATATACCAACAAAAAACAACAACACAAACAATGTTAAACAGTTAGCTATTAATTGTTCAAACCACTCATGGTATTCATAGCCACCATTACCAATATCTTTTTTTCATGATAAAACAATAGGAATATTAACAATAGCAGAAATCAAAATAAATGATAGGCCAATTACTAGAATTACAGATGCAATAATAGCTGCGGGTAAAAAATACTTACATTTTTTAACAATAACACGTTGGGTTTTTCTATTTACCATACAACCAAATATTGCCATTAAAATAAATCCAAAAGCAATAATGGATGATCAATTACTAATCAAGTCACAAAATGAATACAATTTATTAAGATTACCAATATTATTACTATTATTAGCAATTTCGTAGCCCGTACCAGTCATTTTATTTAAAATATTGAACATGTCTATTGATCCATATTTATTAACATCAAAATAAATAAAACTACCAATTAAACTGACAAACAAAAAAACAGGAAAATATATAACTAAGAAATATCCAACTCCTACTATTGATCTATTATTAATTATTGCTTTATATTTATGTGGACAATATAATTCATTAATTTTTATACAATGTTCATAAAATTTTGTTTGCCCCATACATATTCCATTCATAACTCCTAAAATACTAAAACTGACTAAAAGTTCAATAATAGAAATAACTCAATGATAATTATTTTGGTTAAATCATACTAGACCATTGATTTTTCCGTTTTGTGAACCAATTAGCAAAGACAGAGATAAGATAATATCTATAATAGAAACAATAACTAAACCATAAAGCATGGACTGACCAATTTTTTCAGGTTGTTGCATTTCACTTTTTAAATTTGTACAAGTATAAAATCCATCAAAACTAAAAGCAATAGCTGGAATACTGCCAATAATCCCTAGTGCAGGAAAAAAAGAAATAAATAATTTATGATTGTTACTAGAAACATCATGATCAATTAATCACTTTGATCACCCATCATCACCAATATGAGTTTGATGACAAATCATGATTATAAATCCAACAATCATTGAAAAAAGTAATGGTAAAAATTTTGTATATGTAAAAATCTTATTTTGAATATTTCCCACTTTTGTACTTAAACCGGAAATAATTACAAACCATAAAGCAATAAATAATGATGCAATTAAAGCTTGTCATCATTGCATTTGTAAACCAAAAGCATCTTGGACCATCATGATAGCATAATACGGCATAACTATTGCGCTTATAGGAAAATATATATAAGCCATAAAATTTTTTGAAGCTTTGAACAAAATAGAATGATTATACGTTCTTAATCAACTTGTTAAGCCACCATTATCATTAGAAACCCCCGAAGTCATTTCAATTAATGATAATCCCATACAAATAACAGCAATTATAGATAAAATTCAAGATACAATAGATAAAATTATACTATTTGAAACATTACTAAGAATTTCTCCATTTTTAAGAAAAATTCCTGATCCAATTGTTGATCCAATAACTAACAATACTGATGAAAAGAAACTAATTTTCTTTGATGTAACATTAGTTTTAGAAAATTTATTAGTTAATTTTAATTTGTTCATATATTTCTATTTGTAGAAAGAAAATCAACTCATTTAAGCAGTCAGATAATTATACATTTATACAAATAAAAATATAATAAAACTAATTATTTCTTATGCACAATCTAGATATTATTAGAATTTAAACAGTAATATGTTTTACCAGGTACTACTTCATATGTTGCATGATTTAAAAAACCACTTATAGTACATCCATAAAACATCCTAAAAAATGGACTATTAGTAGTAGTTAATTTAATATCATTAGGAATACTAATTAATTTAACACCTTGTTGTTCAGAATCTCCACTTTCCAAAATACGTAATGATTTGCAACCATAAAATGTCTGACTAAAACATTTATCACATGCATAACTCATATTAAAATTATTAACAAATTTAGAAGATAATTGTATATTTTTAAAAGAAGAAGTAATTAGACTTTTACAATTAAGAAACATTTTTTCAAAACAATTTTTGCCTAATTTATAGTCTTGGCGAAAAGTTATCATTAAACTATTAACTAATTTTTCACATCCGGAAAACATACTTGCACAGGCATAATCATCAAGATAATTAACATCTATAGAACCTGTAACATTTTCTAGATTTTTGCAATTAGCAAACATTTCTTGAAAACACCCACTACTCAAATTTTTAATATTCTTAAAACTAGAATTAAAATCAACTTTATTTATAGATAAACAATTAAAAAACATTTGCTGATAGCAATAAGGAGCAAACTGAGTAGCAATTAAATTAGGAATGGTAGATATAGTACTATCTTTAAACATTTGACTAAAGCAATAATTTTTCATTGCACTAAAGGAACTTAAGAAATCTTGTGGCAAACTTGAAATTTTACATGAATCAAATAATTTATAGAAGCAATAATCAGTAATAGGACAATTACTAGTAGAATCTAAATTATAATTTATCAAATATTTTAAATAACCTGACAAATCAACAGGCTTATTAATGGAAAATTTAGCATATTCAGTATTTGATTTGGATCAACCATCTTTATTTGAACCACGCAAATATAAAATTTGGTTTTTATTTAATGAAATAGGTTTATCAAAATTATATTTATCTCAATGCTCGCCTGTATAAGAAATTTGTAAATCAGGTTGACAATTACCATTTAGCTCTAAATTGATAGTTGTATCATCCTCTAATGGTGTTATAGCAACAAATTTATCAGAAGAAGGTTTTGAATCCTTTTTTTGTTCAGTACAACTAAAATTAAAACAACTAGATGAAAAAATAGCAATTGGTAAAATTAAAAAATTAAATATTTTTTTTATATTAATTCTCATATACTTAAGTGTCTCTCTATATATTTTGTGTTAATTATACAACTAAATGTTAAATTTGCCATGTAAATGTGTAATAAATAATTAATGACTACATAAAAATGTAATCTATTGATAGTTACATATTATTTTTTTGAAGTCTTTTGACCTACTCGAGCAGCCACTACTTCATCCACAACACTTTTAGGTGCTATTGCATAATGACTAAATTGCATCACATAATTACCTCTTCCTTGAGTAAATGATCGTAAGTCAGTTGCATAACCAAACATATTTTTCAATGGAACTTTTGCTTTAATCATTTGGGCATTATTTCTTGTTTCAGTAGATTCAATAGTTCCTCTTCTAGAACTAATATCACCCATTGCATCACCCATATATTGATCAGGAACAACAACATTAACTGACATAATTGGTTCAAGCAATGCTATACCACATTTCTTTGCAGCTTCTTTTAAAGCTAATGAAGCTGCAACTTTAAAAGCTAATTCAGATGAATCTACATCATGATAACTACCATCAAAAACTGTTGCTTTAACATCAATTAGAGGATAGCCAGCCAGTGGCCCAGATTTCATTGCTTCTTGAATTCCTTGGTCAATTGGTTTAATATATTCCCTTGGAATCTTACCACCAACAATTTCATTAACAAATTCATATCCTTTTTCTTTATTTGGTTCAAAACGAATAACACAATGACCATATTGACCATGTCCACCAGATTGTTTGATATATTTTCCTTCAGCATTTCCAGGTTTAGTAAATGTTTCACGATAGGAAACTTGGGGAGCGCCAACATTTAAATCAACTTTAAATTCCCTTTTCATTCTATCAACAATAATTTGTAAGTGTAATTCACCCATTCCTGAAATAATGCATTGACCAGTTTCATGATCAGTATATGTTTTAAATGTTGGATCCTCTTCAGCTAATTTTTGTAAAGCGATTCCCATTTTTTCTTGATCGGCTTTTGTTTTAGGTTCAACTGCCAATGAAATAACTGGTTCAGCAAATTTCATAGCTTCTAATTTAACATTAATTGTTTCATCACATATTGTATCTCCAGTAGTAGTATCTTTTAGTCCAACTACTGCACAAATGTCACCAGCACAAATTTCATCAATTTCTGATCTATTATTAGAATGCATTTTAATCAATCGAGAAACACGTTCTTTAATGCCTCTTTTAGTATTAACAACATAGCTACCAGCCTTCAAAACACCAGAATATAGACGAATAAAGGTAATTCGACCAACAAATGGATCAGTAGCAACTTTAAATGCTAAAGCAACAAACTTATCTTCATCATTATTTTTTAAAATTATTTCTTTGTTATTGTTTTCATCCACAACTTTAATTGGTGCTACATCAGCTGGAGATGGTAAATAATCAACAATTGCATCTAACACTGCTTTAACACCCTTGTTTTTAAAAGATGTTCCACACAACACAGGATAAAAATTTGCAGTAAGAGTAGCTTTTCTAATACACATTTTTAATTCTTGTTCAGTTAATTCTTCACCATTCAAATATTTTTCCATGCACTTATCATCATAATTAACTGCTTCTTCTACTAAAATTTGTCTAAAATGTTTAGCTTTAGACAATAAATCAGCTGGAATATCAGTAATTGTATAATCTTCTTTTTGACCACCATCATACATACGACATTTCATAGTTATCAAATCAATGGTACCAACAAAATTATTCTCTGAACCAATAGGATATTGGATGGCTACACCTTTAGCTCCTAAATTATTTTTAATAGATCGTAAACACATTTCAAAATCAGCACCAATTTTATCCATTTTATTACAATAAATAATTCTAGGGACTTTGTATTCATTGGCTTGTCTTCAAACAGTTTCTGTTTGTGGTTCAACACCCTGTTGACTATCCAAAACTGTCACAGCACCATCTAAAACTCTTAGTGATCTTTCTACCTCCACAGTAAAATCAACATGTCCGGGAGTATCAATTAAATTTAATTCATATCCTTTTCATGTTACATATGTAGCAGCAGATGTAATAGTTATTCCACGTTCTCTTTCTTGTACCATTCAGTCCATTGTTGCTGCTCCATCATGAACTTCTCCAATCTTATGTGTTTTACCACTATGGAATAAAATACGCTCAGATGTAGTCGTTTTACCAGCATCAATATGAGCCATGATTCCAAAATTACGATATTTTTCTAATGAAAATTGTCTTGACATAAATCTTTTATCCTACTATCGTACTAAAATCTCAAATGAGTAAATGCTTTGTTTGCTTCAGCCATTTTATGTGTATCTTCTTTCTTTTTAACAGCATTACCAATATTGTTAGAAGCATCAATTATTTCAGCAGCTAACTTTTCTTGCATTGATTTTCCATTTCTATTTCTTGCATATAAAATTAATCATCGCAAACCTAAAACAATTTTTCTGTCATTGTTAACAGGAGTAGGAACTTGATAGTTACTACCAGCTACTCTACGTACCTTTAACTCAATTTCAGGCATAATGTTATTCAAAGCTTTATTAAATACATCAATTCCTTTTTGTTTAGTTTTCTTTTCAACTAAATCAAGTGCTCCATATACTATATGTTGAGCTAAACCTTTTTTACCATCATACATAACAATATTAATTACTTTAGTAATAATCTTTGAACCAAAAATGGGATCAGGTAAAACTTGGCGCTTAGTTGCTCGATTTTTTCTCATTATTATAACTCCTTTTTATTTAATTAGTTTTTAGCTGCAGCCTTTGGTTTTTTAGCTCCATAGGCTGATCTTTGTTGGCGTCTTTTTGTTACTCCTTGAGTATCAAAAGTACCACGAACAATATGATATCTTACACCAGGCAAATCCTTAACACGACCACCTCTAATTAAAACAACTGAGTGTTCTTGTAGATTATGACCTTCACCAGGAATATAAGCAAGCACTTCTTGACCGTTTGTCAATTTAACTTTGGCATATTTTCTTAATGCTGAATTAGGTTTTTTAGGTGTCATTGTTCCTACTCTAGTACAGACACCTCTTTTTAATGGAGCAGGATTAAAATTATGTTGTCTTTTTTTAGCATTCCATGTCATTAGTAAAGCAGGGGACTTAGACTTACTTTTTTTATTTTTTCGTCCTTTTCTAATC
Source organism: uncultured Ureaplasma sp. (assembly GCA_902766725.1). Taxonomy (GTDB): domain Bacteria; phylum Bacillota_I; class Bacilli_A; order Mycoplasmatales; family Mycoplasmoidaceae; genus Hennigella. Next base: position 6,370 of record CACXEQ010000027.1, on the reverse strand, counting down.
ATTTGTTGTATTGTAGGCATTATTTCTCCTTAATTAAATGATATACAACTAAACCGTGTGTATCACATGTGATATATAATAGCATAAAAAAATAATTTTTTTTAATATTTTTTATGACAAATACTTATTAATTTATCGATACATGCAATGAATTGTTTTTGTTCATATAATTTTTTAACATCATCGAAAATACTTTGGTTGTTACTAGTACGATACCTATTAGCATATATCATCAAATTAGCAGCATAATTTTGAAAAATACTATGAGAAATAATTTTTTTATACAAATAACTAAAATTATCAATTGAATTTGCTATATGTAAATTTAATGTTTGGTGATTAATGTCTTCACTGTTATGAACAATTTTGTCAAATCAACTATTTACTTTATCTAAATTGTTTTTAATTAAATTATTAATTTGATAGAATTCAAGTCCATTAGGAACAAAATTATTTAGCATATTAAGCAATTGCCAATAGCAAACATACAAATTATTTATTTGCCTAATATTAGTAATAACTTTATCAAATACGCTATTAACATTATCAATTAAACTAATTATCTCTTTTTTCTTTTGCCAAATCTCTGTTGAATATTTTGCTAAACTATTCATAACAATTAATTTCTTATCAAATTCTGAATAAATTAATTCTTTTGTCCGCTTTGCAATTACTACAATATCTTTGACATTTTTTTTTATTAAACTTAATCAGTTTATTATTTGGACATTTTTAGAAAAATATTTACCAACCATATCAACTGTATTAATAATTTGATCTTGATTAGATAAAATCGTTTTAGTTTGTAAGGCAAATTCATCTAATCCGTTTTTTATAATATTGTTAGCATAAACACTTATTAGAACAAAATGTGAAATTTTGCTCATTTGGTTAATAGCTTTAACCATTAAATCATTAGCTTTAACAAAATCTAGTTGCTTATATGCATGAACAAAATTATCATAATATTGCTCAAAATTATTCATTGTATTATCTAATCTATTTAGATCATCATTTGTAATAGAAGTACATGATTTGGTAATAATATTTTTATATTTTTTAAAGTCATTAACTAAATAATTATCAACAATTTGAAACTTATATAAATCTAGAATTAAATTTGTAACTCGTTGTAAATTAGCAGATAAAACAGATCATAAATTAATTGTGGCTTTAAAATCAAATGTAATAATTAATTTAGATAAATCATTAATATTGTTACTCACAATATTAAAAAGATTTATTATTGATGAGTAATTAGCATGAAAAAAAATATTATTTTCAAAAAATGTTTTACTGCTTTCAAATAATTCTATGACATCATCTAATGAATTTGCTATTGTATCACTATAACAACAATAAGCATTATATTTATTAGTAATTTCATTTAATGAATCACTACATAATTGCAAGTCATTTTTACATATTTTCATATATTTTTTTGCTATAGAAATAGATATTTTAGATACTAGATCTTGAATAATTTCAATATTCTTAAAAATTACTTCCAATTCATGTTTAACATTATTGAGTTGACGTATCAAATTATTTATATCTTGTTTTAAGTTAAAATTGTTATTGGCAAGAATATTTAATCGAGTTATATTTAAAGTATTAATTGCTAATGATAATTCATTCCATTTTTTCATTAGTGTCAATTGTTTTCTAAATAGTGATTTATATATAAAAAATATAGTTGAATAAATTAACATACTAATCACAAGTAAACTAAAAAAAACATCTATTAATATTTGCAATGTTACATTCATATATTCACTATAACAACATTTATGATTATAAAATAAATGTGATCTTTAATATCAAACTAAATTTTGTTTTTAAATTTTTTTGATCGAATTATCATAAAATTATTTTCTTTAATAATTTCACTTACTAAATTGTTTTTGTTTTTTAGAATTTTATTAATTTTTTTGTATTGATTATAACCAAATTCAATTCATGCTTCATTAAAGGAATTAACTGATAACCAATTAATAAATTCATTAATATAAAATAGACCATCATCTTTTGCAAATAAAGCATTTTTATCTTCTCATTTAACCATTTTAAAATTATTAAAATTATTAGAATTAATGTATGGAGGATTGGAAATTAAAATGTCCAATGAACAGCATTTTTTTAAATATTTTATCCCGTTTGATTTAATAACATTAATTTTAGTTTTGTGTAATTTAGCATTTTTGATGGTATTTATAATAGGTTTTTTATATTTATCAATACATGTAACTTGAAAACTAGGTATAGCTTTTTTAATACTTATACCAATACAACCGCAACCACAACATAAATCTATTATGTTTCTTTTCTTATCGTTTTTATGATGGTTAATGAATTGTTGAACCATTATTTCTGTATTTTGTCTAGGTGCTAAGACTTTTTTATCAATTAGAAATTTTAATTTAAGAAAATTGGTATATCCAATAATATGTGCTAAAGGTTTATTTTTAATAAAATAATCATCAATTAATTTTAAATAATGTTGATAATCAAAATCTATCATTTTATTCCTGTATTGAATAAAAATTTGTTTATTATCAACAACTTTTGATAAATAAAAAATAATATTAAAAAATATAACATCATGACTCACACCTCAATCTCTACGAAAATTAATAAACAATTCATTAAAAGTCATATGAAACTAAATAGTTAATTTCTGCATTAATTTAGCTTGCTCATCGGCAATTAATTGATCATGTATTTCATCCAAATCACCTGATTGCATAATCATATCAAGCTTATTCAATGTTAAATTAATTCGATGATCAGTAATTCTATTTTGGGGATAGTTATATGTTCTTATTTTTTCAGCTCTTTCTCCAGAACCTACTTGTGTTCTTCGTGTATAATCTTCTTTTGATTTTCTTTCTTCATCTAATCGCTGCCATATTTTACTAGTTAACATTTTCATAGCCATTGCTCTATTTTCTATTTGACTTCGTTCAGATTGACTAGCAGCAACTATTCCAGTTGGTAAATGAGTTATTCTAACTGCTGATTCAGTCCTATTAACATGTTGACCACCAGCTCCTGACGCACGATAAACATCAATTCTTAAATCAGCGGGATTAATTTTTAAATCAATTTTATCCATTTCTGGTAAAACTGCCACAGTGATTGTAGAAGTGTGAATTCTTCCTTTTGATTCTGTAGCTGGTACCCGTTGAACTCTATGTACACCAGATTCAAACTTCATTCTTGAATAAACATTTGCACCTTTAACAACAAAACCAATATAACTATAACCATGGCTTTGCGGGGAAACATCAGTAATAAAACATTTTCAATTTTTCTTATCAAAATAACGTTTATAAACATCAAATAAATCAGCAACAAAAATAGCTGATTCATCTCCTCCGGCAGCTGGTCGCATTTCAACGATTATATTTTTGTCATTGTTGGGATCAACAGGTAAAAGTAATGTTTTTATTTCTTTTTCTAAAAGAGGAATTTGTTGCTTGATATTATCTAAATCAGCTTTGACAATAGCAATAAAGTCAGGTTCTTTAATTGTTGAATCATTTAAAATTTTTTCATCATCAAGTCCATCATGAATAATTTTTTGATAGCAAATAAATTTTCGAACAATTTGATCATGTTTTTTTAATTGAACATTAATATTTTTAACTTCTTCAAAAGGTAAAGAAATGTTAGATTGAACTTTTGATAATAATTGATTGTAATCGTTAAATATTTTCTCAACAGTTTTATATAAATTCTTATTGTATTCCATAATTTAAACTTGTTTTAAAAAATTAGTTTAAAATAAAAAAAACAAAATTTATTAAGCTAAATCATCTAAACCACGAGCAATTTTTTTGTTTGTTTTTTTAACTCTAGTTTTTTTAGCTTTTTGTGGCTTTTTATCTACAAATTTAGTAGCTAATTTTTCTGCACGTCCTTTAATCTTTGTTTCAGTTGATTTACCAATAAAAACTGGATGACAATTAGCACAAACATCTATAGAAACTACATCCTCTTTGCATGTAGAAATAATTTTATACTCTTTCCCACATGTTGCACATTTAAATGTTGTCAACTTACTAATTGGATGAATTTTATCTTTCATATGAATCTTCTTCCCTATTTGTATTTTTATTTTACATTAAATATTAGCTATTTTTTATTTATTCTAATAAAAAGCGGAGGAATATTAACTAATTTTAAGTTATATCAGTCTTTGTTTAAATTAGCAAAAGAAATAGAAATATTCAATGCTTGTTCAATAGCTAAAGTTGTTTTAACTAAAATTGGGCTTAATAAAATCATTAGATCAAACATACAATTAAATGAAATATTTAAAACATTAAATAATTTGTCAATATTATTAACATCTTTTGCTAAAGATCATGGTTGTGTTGTATCAATGTATTTATTAATATTACTATATTGTGATTGCAATAAATTAACTAAATCTGTAATATCAAAATTTTCAATTAATATTTTGTATTTATTAATAATGTTTGCTCTTTCTTTTAAAATTTTTTTGTCAAAATCATTTAGTGTTTTTTTATTTAATTTAGGAACCAACCCATGACAATATTTAAAAATCATTGTTGAAATTCTTGAAAATAAATTACCGTAATTATTTGCTAAATGAGAATTTATTATATTAATAAATAATTCATCACTAAAAATACTATCTCTTTCATAAGAAGTCTGGCTAATTAAAAAATATCTTAAAGCATCTGAACCATATTTTTCAATATAAATATTAGGATCAATCACATTTCCTAATGATTTAGACATTTTACCTGTTTTAGTAATAATCCAACCATGACTAATTATTTTATCTGGTAATTTAAGATCTTGCATTTTTAATAAAATAGGTCAATAAATGCAATGAAATCTTGTTATTTCTTTTGACATTAAATGAACTCTTTGGCAATCATTAGCATTTCAATATTTTTTAAATAATGTATCATTATCAGTTAAATAACCCAACCCAGTTAAATAACTCATTAATGCATCGATTCAAACATAAATAATATGCTTAGGATTTTGGTTAATTTTAATACCTCAATCAAAACTTGTTCTTGTTACTGAAAGATCCTCTAATCCAACATTAATAAAAGAATTTAATAATTCATTTACTCTACTTTCAGGAATAATAAAACCAACTTTTTGTATTTGTTGTTTTATTCAGTCTTTAAATAAAGAAATTTTTAGGAAATAACTTTCTTCATTGCGCAAAGATATTTCATGACCAACTTTACAAAATAGTTTATCATCCTTTTTAACTATTTGGTCTAATGAATAATTTTCTTCACAGTTAATGCAATAATATCCATGTCAATTACTTAAATATAAAAAATTTCTTTCCCATAAATTTGAAAATACTTTTTTCGCCGCTTCAATATGTTTAGTGTTTGTTGTGCGAACAAAACAGTCATATTTAATGTTTAATTTGACCCACAACTGCTGAAAAATAGTTGATATTTCATCCAACATCGTTTGAACATTTTTATTATTTTTTTTAGCAGTGTTCTCAATTTTTTGCCCATGCTCATCCATCCCAGTTAAAAATAAAACATCATAACCAATTGCTCTTTTATAACGAGCAATAACATCAGCTAGTATTGTTGTGTAAGCATGACCAATGTGAGGTTTACCAGATGAATAGTAAATAGGAGTAGTGATGAATAACTTTGGCATAATACATTTTTTTATTATATTAACTTTCTATACCCTTAATTTTTTCATTTCTCAATTTGCTTGAAATAACTTCTATTTTATATAACATTAAAATTCAAGTTAAATGATAAAAATAATAGACATTAATTACTTGTTTTTGTTGTAACAAACACACCATAATAATGGTATGGTGAAACAATTGTTAAAAGATTAGTTTTTTCATTAAAAGTATAAAGACCATCAAGTAAATCCATATCATATGATTCTTTTGTAATAGCAGTATCAGGTAATATATCATTAGCTATATACTTCACTAAAATTGTGTCAAATACTTTCCCTTGTCCAAAACACTTAGACAAGTCAATAATAATAGGTAAATCACTAGTAAAACCTACATCAGAATAAAATGGTTTATCATTATTATCTATGTAAACATTCATTTTAATAGTGGATGTTGATCCACAACTTGTAAATGTTATAATAGGCATAGCAAATAAACTTGCTATAACACAATTAACTCAATTTATTTTTAACTTTTTTTTACTCATATTTATTTAATCATTTTGTCTAATATTTTATTTTATATCAAAAATAAATAATATATATTATTTATTCCCAGATTGACATGTGGCTAAGTATACCCCAAAGTGCCCACATAAATAAAAAAAGCTCATTTGAGCTCTTTAATTAAAATTAATTAAACAAAACATTTTTA
>CACXEQ010000026.1 GCA_902766725.1 uncultured Ureaplasma sp. | reverse complement strand
TTAATTCTTAAAATCTTTGAAAATTTTATGTCTTTATTAAATTCTTGTGGATTAGATTCATTTGTAAATGTAATACCATCATATTTTCTATTAGTTTGAACACCATCTTTATTTAATGTTATTTTAATAGTATGTGCTGTTTTAACAGAAAATGTAATTATCACTTCACCAATAAGATAATCATTTGCCTCATTTACACCAAGAACTAAATCTGTGGTTAATTCATCAAGCTTAAATGAACTGTCTTTAGGAAATAATGAATTATCAACATGACAACATTCATTATCAATAATTTCATTAATATGAATAGTTGGAGAAACAGTATCTTCTTGGTCATCACTTTTTGCTTTTGATGAAGAACAACTTGAAGACATAAAAGTTGATAAGCCAATTGATGTTGCCAATAATGTTGGTGCAAACTTGCATACTAGTAAATTAATAATATTTTTTTTCATATATGTAATTCTTTATTTTTAATTATAAACTTTTTTAATTCTCGATTGTATAAAAAATATGTTAAAACTCAATTGTATTTGGAGATGTAAAATTATTTATCATAAAAGTAACAATAATAGTTTTCATATTTGACATAATCAAAATTTAAATTTTATTTAATATTAACAATAAATTTCAATATATGTCTATTGCTACCATTGTTTAATACATTAAAAACTTAGTTAGTCATGTAGAAATAATAAAATGATAAGTATAGAAAACTAAAAGAATTAAGATTTTTTTTGCAAAAATTAATATATATTATTATTAATAATGAATTTTATTGGATTAGCAAAAGACATCCATTTATTAAAAAAGATAAAATCTAATATAGTTTTAGGCGGGTATAAATATAAAAGTGAATATACCATTGTTGCTTATAGTGATGGTGATATCATTTTACATGCCATAACTAATGCTATTTTGGGGGCATGTGGTCTAAGAGATATAGGCTATTATTTTTCTGATAAATTAGCAATAAATAAAAAAATACCTAGTACTAAAATTCTGAATTTTGCCTTAAAAAAAATGTGAAGTAAGCATTTAAAAATTCAAAACATTGATTTAATGATTGTATGTGATAAAATTATGATTAATAAGAAACATCAACAAATTATGACAAGTTTGCATAAATTATTAAGCACTAAAAACATTAGTTTAAAAGCTACAAGATTTGAACAAAACAAAAATTTAATTGAAGTTAATGCTATCGCTTTGCTAGGAAGAAATAAATAGTATGTCCCAATATAATCCTAAATATGTTAAAAAAATTTTATTTGATACTCAGCAGTTGTATGCTGCCATAAAAAAAGCTGCCATCTGAGCAACAAAAAAATTTAAGAATGATCGTTTGCCTCCTGTTTTCTTATGTTTATTAAAAGGAGCTTTACCATTTTACTCAACATTAATAATGAATATTGATTGTGATATTATTACTGATTTTATGGTAGTAAGTAGTTTTCGAGGTCAAATTACTAAACAAACAAAACCCCAAATTATAACAGATATACTAGCTGATATCAAAAATAGAAATGTTATTATTTGTGATGATGTTATTGACTCAGGAGAAACTCTCTCTTTTCTAAAACGATATTTAACTAAAAAAGGTGCTAAAAATGTTTATGTTATGGTTTTAGCTGATAAACCAAAATGTCACAAAGTAAACATTAAAGCTGATTATGCTTGTTTTATTATCAAAAATAAAGCTTTTTTGATAGGCTATGGTTTAGATATCAATGAAAAAGCAAGAAATTTGCCTTACTTGGCTGAATTTGATAAAAAATATCTACATGAAATCTAATTTGTATATATGAATTTTTCTTTTTTTATTTAATTAGATATATAGTGCCATAAATATTCTTATTCATTGTTTAAACTTAGTTTTTTTATTTTAAACATCTGTCTTTAATAGAAATACATTAGTATTTTGATGCACAGCTCAGTCTTTGTTTAAAGATATGTTGAGATATAGATTCATCAATTCGTTACAAGCTACTTTAAATTTAATTATGAACATTTTGACACATAACTATTAATTTATGAACTAAATTCTATTCTTTTTTGGTGTTTTTTAATATTTGTAATAAATTCTTCTGAAAAATCAATATTTTCAAAATTTGCACATTTTATATTGTGTAAAATTTGATCAAATTCAAATTTAGATAATTTCTTTTCATTGGGGATAAATCTTTTTTTATCAATATCAAAATATATCTGTCCTTTTTCAAATTCTTTATCTTGATTTGGACAAAGCAAAAAACCATTATCACCAGATACTATAAGATGTGCTGCTGTTTTTGCATCGATTAGTCCTTTTTTAAATTCCTCTAATATATCTGTATATCTATGGATATGAGAAGCAATCAAATTAGACTCCACTATATAATTACAACACATACATTTATGAACATCAAATTTCTTATTTGTCAAATATTTTTGAATAATATTTGCTTTAAATGTATCTTGATCTCGAGGAAGAATATCATTAACTTTATCGGTTTGTTTTTCCAATCTTTCAATTAATTTTGATTCATTTATTTGTATATCATTTATGATAAATCCTAAATCTTCAATATCATCAATTAAAGATTTAGAAAATTTTTTATTATATGGGGTAACATTAAAAAAATTTTTCTCAATATTTTGATTTGTTAAAACATTAATTACTTTGCAAATTAAAAATGTATTTCTACCATTGGCTCCATCAAGTTTTCCATAAATAGTTAATCTATTGCTTAGATTATTAATTTGCAAAAAAGTTGACTCATTACCTTTGTTCTTATTTCTTAATTTTTCTCGACTATCTAAAAAATCATTTAAATTTTTAAATGGTTGAATAGTTGAAGGTAATAATTTATTTAAAGAATTATTGATTAATATTGGTTCTATAGTTAATAATTCCTTAATTGTATTAGTTATAAAAGCTGATAAAATAAATGCTTTGTTTAAATCATATGGATTTAATGAAATAGAAATCCGATAATTAAATTGCTTAGCTAATTTACTAATAGGTATAAAATTTTGACTTAAAAAAGTATTTCGACTTCTTGTTTTGCCATGAACACTTAACATTTGACAAAAATAAACAATCATTTTTAAATCTGGAATGATAATGCACTGACACTTATAATCAACAACTATAAATTCAAGTTTTTCATTAACATTAATGACTCTATCTACTATAAGTAATTCTTTTATTTTTTGAAAAATATTATTGTTTTTAATATCGTCATGCCAATCTTTCATCCGAATTTTTTTTATTGTCGAAATTAAATTATTGCAAACTTGAATTTCCATAGTTAGCAATATTCCTTCCCATCATTTTTATAATCAACCCCTTTTCAAACCTGAATATCTTTTTTGAATAAATTATTGCATACTCACATTGATGCAAAAGATGGTCTTTTTAGATTACAAACATCGTAATTTAAAAAATCTTTAGTAAAACACATTCTCCTTTTTAAATGAACATATTGTGGACGCTTAAATTTTTGAAGCATATCACAAAATTTTTCACTATTTAAACATTGAATTCCGAAAATTAAAGCTCATGGTTTGTTAAAAATCAATAATCTATTTAATAATTTATATTTATTTCTAAATGGTGGATTTGAAATAATAATATCTCAATGTTGTTTAGGTTGAAATTTATAAAAATCATTTCCAGTAGAAACATGTGAATAAATAACTTTGTAGCCATTCTTTTTTAAGATAGTAACAAAATTAGATGTTTTTAAGTCAAAAGGACACCAAATAACTTTTTGCTTTGGTATTTTTGCCATATCAATAAAATATTGTACATCTTCTCGTGTTGTATATCATTCATCATCATTAGCATAGTGAAAAGCATATATTATTTTAGGCTTACTTTTTTGCTTACCTAAAATATTAGCAATAGAGCAATTAGAAGAATGTTTCTTTTTAGAACTCTCTCTCTCTCTCTCTCTCTCTCTCTCTGCCTAATTTAGCACTAATCTTTTTCATGTTAAAATTAACGTTTAGTAAATTGTGGTCTTCTTCGTGCACCATATCTACCATATTTTTTTCTTTCTTTAACACGCGAATCTCTAGTAGTTAGTTTAACCTTCTTTAAAGTTGGTTTTAGATCCTTATTACATGAAATTAAAGCTCTAGCAATACCTAATCTAATAGCTCCAGCTTGACCAGAAAAACCACCACCAATAACTTTTACTTTAATATCAAAAGTTTTAGTTTGTTGTGTTACTTCTAGTGGTTGTAACATATCTTGAATTACAAGTTTATTTGGAAAATATTTTTCAGGTGTTTTACCATTAATTAAAATTTTACCAGTACCAACTACCATTAGTACTCTAGCTACTGATGATTTTCTTCTTCCTAGTCCTTTATATTCTATTTTATCTGCCATATTTTTTACTTCTCTACTTTAATTAATATTGGTTTTTGTTTACTATGATCTTTACCAGCATCTTTATAAACATGTAGTTTAAGAATCATTTTTCTAGCCAATCTATTTTTGGGCAACATCCCTTTAATAGCTAAAATAACTAACTCATCAGCGTTGTTTTGAATCATTTCACGAACTGATCTTTTCTTTAAACCACCGATATAACCTGAATGACGGTATCTAAATTCTTTAATAGCTTTATTTCCACTAACCTTTACATAATTGCAATTTTTAATAATTAAATAATCGCCACAATCAACATTAGGGGTAAAGGTAGGTTTATTTTTTCCCCGTAAGATATTTGCTGCTACCACTGCTAATTTACCCAAAATAACATCTGTAGCGTCAATCATGTATCAAACACGATTGCTATGGGCCTTTTCTTTTGTAAGCATGGTTGTCTTTTGCATATCTACTATTTACTCCTTATTATACATAAATGTATTACTAAAATTAGTATTCTTTTTTATACATTTTGTCTCCTAAAGCAATTAATTCCTCTGGATCAATTAACCCAGTCCCAGCTGGTAATAAATTACCAATCATCACATTTTCTTTTAAACCAGTTAAGGTATCAACATCAGATCTAATAGCTGCATCAGTCAAAATTTTCTTTGTGTCTTGGAATGATGCTGCTGCCAAGAATGGACCAACATTACTTGCTGCTACATTGTCTAAACCATAAATACAATTTTGGGCAATTGGTAGAGTCTTGCCTTGAGCAAATAATTTATCACATTCTTCAATAAAATTATTAATTTCCACAACCTCTCCCAAAAAGAAATCAGAATCACCTGGATTAGTGATACGCATCTTATTGGTTAATTGTCTAATAATAATTTCAATATATTTATCAGAAATTTCAATACCTTGTAAACGATAAACTTTTTGAACTTCCTTAATTAAATAATCTCTAACTGCATCAATACCAACAATTTTTAATAATTGTTTAATATTAATTAGTCCTTCAGTTATTTTATCTCCAGGAGCAACAATATCTCCCTTTTCCACTCTTATTACTTGATCAAGTCCAGCAAAATATGTTCTTTGATCATCAATTACTAATGAACTAACAACAATTTGTGTTCCTTGCTCATTATGAACTATCTTAGTAACTTTGCCATTAATTTCAGAAATAATTGCTAGTTCATGAACACCAGGAGGAACTAAATCAAATAATTGTTTTAATCTTTCAAAACCTTGGGTAATATTAGCTTCACCTGCGGCACCACCAGTATGGAAAGTACGCATAGTAAGTTGTGTACCTGGTTCACCAATTGATTGAGCAGCAATAACCCCAATAGCAGTACCAATTTCAATTGGTTTACCTGTTGTTAAATCATTACCAAAACATTTTTGACAAACACCATTTTTACATCTACAATGTAAAACTGATCTAATAACTACTTCCTTAACACCTAATTTTTCTATTTTTTGTGCCATGTCATTAGAAATAATTTCATTTTTATGAACTAGTATTTCAGTTGGCTTATTAGGATTAATAATATCCTCAAAAGCAAATCTATTGGCAATTCGATCAGCTAATGATTCAACTTTGTAATTCTGCTTGACATCTTCAATAGCCCTAACAACAAGTCCAGTTGGTGTTCCACAATCTTCTTCTTTAACGATAACTTCTTGTGCAGCATCAACTAACTTTCTAGTCATATAACCAGATTTAGATGTTTTCATAGCTGTATCAGCCATACCTTTTCTTGCACCATAAGAAGCATTAAAATATTCAGAAATAGTTAAACCATCTACAAATGAATGTTTAATAGGTGTTTCAATAGTATCCTTAATAACTTTTGATTTTGTTTTTTGATCATAGTTATATGATTTGCTCATTAAACCACGCATTCCTAATAATTGGGTAAAATTAGATTCATTACCTCTGGCACCAGAATTAGCCATAACAATAATAGGATTAGTACTATTTTTAGGATCAGCTAAAACATGTCTAATATCATCAGTAACTTTATCTTTTACTTTAGACCACAAACTAATAACTCGGGAATATCTTTCATCATCAGTTAATAATCCTTTAGCAAATTGTCTTCTTAAATTTGCTACAACTGCATCAGCCTCTTTAAAGTAAGCTAATTTTTTTGTTGCATCATAACTAGGCAAATCAAAAGCAGAAATAGTAATTCCTGATCTTGTTGAATAATCAAACCCTACATTTTTAATATCATCCATAGTTTTGGCAACTATTTCTACAGGAAAATTGTTGTATAGATAATCAACAATTTTTCCAAGAGTTTTCTTTACAAAAGAAGAAGCAATTGTAATATCATTAATAGTTTTTCTAACATCTTGACCGATTGGAACTAATCTTTGTTTATCAATTGATAAAATATTGGTACCATCATTAAGATAAAGCATAGTTTTTGGTAAAATTTCATTAAACAAAATTTTACCTAGAGATGTAATTAAAATACAATTACTTGGTAAACCTTTATCTTTATAGTAATTAGTAGAAATACCAACAATAGCATGCACATCAACTTTATTCAATTGTAGAGCACGATCAGCTTCAAGAGCATTAGCAAAAATAGTTCCTTCTCCTTTTGCACCTTTAATTTCTTGGGAAATATAATATGTCCCTAAAATCATATCTTGAGTTGGAGTTATAACTGGTTTACCATCTTTTGGTCCTAAAATATGTCAACTTGCTAATAAAATACTTCGGGCCTCAGCAATAGATTCATTAGATAATGGAACATATACACCCATTTGATCTCCATCAAAGTCAGCATTAAAAGCAGTTGTAACTAATGGATGAAGTCTAATAGCTTTACCATCAATAACAACCGGTTCAAAAGCTTGTACACCCAAACGGTGCAATGTAGGAGCACGGTTCAACAAAATTGGGTGTTGTTTTCTAATTTTTTCTACAATTGGTCAAATAAGATCATCTTGTTTTAAAATAAGTTTTTCTGCTGCTTTAATATTTATAGCAATAGGCTTAATTTCTAGACCATCATCATCAAATTTTCTAATTAATTCATGAATAATAAATGGTTTAAATAATTGCAACATCATTACGGCCGGAATACCTGCTTGGTACATTTTTAATTCAGGACCAACAACTATAACAGAACGACCAGAATAGTCTACACGCTTACCTAGTAAATTTTGTCTAAATAAACCTTGTTTACCTTTTAAATGATCAGTTAATGATTTTAATGGATGTTTATCCTTACTTGTGGCAGGTTTAGGTCTAGATGAATTATCAAATAAAGCATCAACTGATTCTTGTAACATTCTTCTTTCATTGTTTAAAATAACTTCAGGAGTAAATTCTGCCATCATTCTTTTTAAACGTTCGTTTCTAATAATTATTTTTCTATAGAAAGAATTAATATCACTAGTAGTGAAACGACCATTTTCCAATTGCACAATTGGTCGAGTATCTGGTGGAATAACTGGAATATAATCAAGAACCATTCATGAAGGTTGAATCTTAGAATCAATAAATCATTTAAGTAATTTTAATCTGTTCATCAATCTAGCAAATTTTATGCTATTAGGAGACAATCTTGATAAAGCATTTTTAGTTCTTTGATATTGTGCTTTTAAATCAATTTGTTCTAATAATTTTTTTATTGCTGCTGAGCCAGTACTTATTTCAATATCTAAATATTTTTTCAATAAAGCAAAAATATTAAAAATAGAATAAGGAAGAGTATCGTCAGCCAATGCTTCTTTAGTGCTATTGCAATACTCTCGATCAGCTTGCAATTCTTGTAATTGCTTGATATATTTACTGGGATTTTTGTTATATTCAAGAATTTTCTTATCAATAGTTTTAAGAGTAATATCTAAAGCATCAATTAACTTTTCTCTTGCTTTAAGACTACTTTTTGGACTAGCAATAGGAATAATTTCACCTACTTGATAAAATTTCTTACAAGTGTTATTTTTTATAACAATATAGTTAATGAAATAAATGATTTGTTCAACTTCTTTATATGTTAAATTTAATAATAAAGAAATTTTACTTGGGCTTGGTAATTCCTTACTCATTCAAATATGAGTACATGGATAAGCAAGCTCAATCATACTCATTCTTTCTCTTCTTACTGATGACTCAATAATTTCTACACCACATTTTTCACAAACTTTTCCACGGTACTTCACTTTCTTATATTTACCACAAGAACATTCATAATCTTTAACAGGACCAAAAATTACTTCACAAAATAGACCATCAGGTTCAGGTTTATGAGTTTTATAATTAATTGTTTCAGATTTAGTAACTTTTGTTCCTCTTGCTCATTTTTTAATTTGCTCAGGACTTGCTAACGAAATCTGCAAAGCTTTAATATTTTTAACATTTATTGCCATATCTTATTTCCTTCTTCCTATAGGTTATATTCACCTTGATCAAATGTTTCCACTGTTTCTATTTCATCAGCTTCTTTTTCAATATTTTTAATATCTTCTTCAATACTAGAAGTTGTTGCATAATCATTCATATCATGTTTAGTACCATCTTGATCAATGACTGTCATACACAAACACAAGCCTTGTAATTGTTTAGTCAATAATTTAAATGATTCAGGTAAAGAAGGAACAGGTAACTTTCTACCTCTAACAATTGCATTATATGTATAGTTTCTTCCTACTGTATCATCAGATTTAACAGTTAAAATTTCACGTAAGTTGTAAGCTGCTCCATATGCCTCAAGAGCCCAAACTTCCATTTCCCCAAATCTTTGACCACCATTTTGGCTTCTACCTCCTAATGGTTGTTGGTTAACTTTTGAATAAGGACCAATACTACGAGCATGAATCTTATCATCAACCATATGGTCAAGTTTTAGCATATACATAACACCAACAGTAATTGTGGCATCAAATGGTTGACCAGTTTGACCATCATATAATTGTGTTTTTCCGTTATCTTTTGCTGGATCTAAATCAGCTTCTTTTAGTGTAGCAGCAATATCATTAAGTTTTGCTCCAGAAAAAACAGGTGTAGAAGCTTTATAACCTAAATCTTCAATTGTTAAACCAGATAATTGCAAAATAATTGTTAAATCAACATTAGTAAATTTTTCATAACTCTTAATGTTGGATTGAGCAAAATATTTCTTGCAAGTTTTTCTTAGAATTTCTGCTTTATTTGGATTAATTCCAAACAATTGAACAAAATCATCATTTCTAGCTCCACTATTAAGCAATTGTCATAATTTTTTCTTGGCTAAATTACGCATTGCCCAACCTAAATGGACTTCTAAAATTTGTCCAATGTTCATTCTACTAGGAACACCTAGAGGTGATAATAAAATATCAATTGGAGTACCATCTTGCATATATGGCATATCCTCCACTGGTACAATTTTTGAAATTGTTCCTTTATTACCATGCCTTCCAGACATTTTATCACCAATTTGTAATTTACGTTTTTGCGCAACATAAACTTTAACCATAAAAATAGTTTCATCATCAAACATAGTAGGGATAAAACCATTACTATCAGGTTCAGTATCATCTATAGAACGAGCTTGTCTAAACTTATTAACACCAATAACAATACCATCACCACCATATTCAACTCTTAATGATGAATCTTTATAACCATGTGATTTATTACCAAAAATAGCATTTAATAATTTCTCTTCTGGACTATAATCAACTTGACCTTTAGGAGAAATTCTACCAACCAATATATCACCTTGTTTAACTTCTGCCCCTATCATGATAATTCCATCTTCATCAAGATAATTTTTAACATCATCAGAAACATTTGGTAAATCTCTTGAAATTTCTTCATCACCATTTTTAGTTGTGACACAAGTACAAGTATATTCTTCAATAGAAATAGATGTATACCAATCATCTTGAACTAATTTACTAGAAACAATAATAGCATCTTCAAAGTTATAACCATGTCATGTTGTATAAGCAATGATTGGATTACGTCCGATAGCTAATTCACCATTAGACATAGCAGGACCATCTGCTAAAATTTGATTTGCTTTAATAGATTGTCCAACTTCGACAATAGGAATTTGGTTATTACATGTGTTTTGATTAGTTTTACGATACTTAATTAAATGGTACTTGTCAAGTTTTCCCTCTTTATTTTTAACAACAATATTATTTCCATCGACACTAATTACTTCTCCATCATTATCAGCAACAACACTCAAACCAGAATCATGAGCAATTTTATATTCAGAACCTGTTCCTACAATTGGAGCATATGGTTTTAATAATGGAACAGCTTGTCTTTGCATGTTTGATCCCATCAAAGCTCTAGCTGTATCATCATTTTCTAGAAAAGGAATAGCTGAAGCCGCAATAGAAATAACTTGTCTAGGACTAACATCAATATAGTTAATTTCTTTTGGAAGATATAATTCTTGCATTCCTCTATATCTACCAACAACTTTAGCCAATTTTATTTTGCCATTTTCATCATGTGGTAAAGAACTTTCTGCTATAACATATTCATCTTCTTGAGAAGCATTCAATCACTTAATTTCATTAGTTATTATGCCATCCTTTACTTTAAAATAAGGGGTAATAATAAAACCATTTTCATCAACTTTAGCAAAACATGCTAGAGACATGATTAAACCAATATTCATTCCTTCCGGAGTTTCAATTGGACATATTCTTCCATAATGACTATAGTGAACATCACGCACATCTAGGTTAGGGTCTTCTCTTCTAATACCTCCATCACCCATTGCAGAAATTCTTCTTTTGTTTGTCAATTCTGATAAAGGATTTTGCTGATCAATAAATTGGGTCAATTGATAAGAATTAAAAAAGGCTTTTACTACTTGTTGAAAAGGTTTAGTATTAACAATAGACTTAATAGTTGTAGTAGCTTTTTTCTTTGCCTTTTGCTCTTCGTTCATTGTAGGAGTAGATAAACTAGCTAATTTATCTTTAATATGCTTTTCTACTCTTGCCATTCCAGCTACCAATTTTGATTCAAATTGTTCATGTATCAATCGCAAACGTTTATTGCCTAAATGATCTATATCATCATAACTACCAATGTTTCATGGTAAATTAATGGTATAAGAAATCATAGCGATAATATCAGAAATGTTTAATGTTGTTTCTGTAGCTTTATTACCAACACCAATAATATTAACAAATTCATCTCATTTATTATTATCAGGATAAACAGAAACAACTTCAGCTTTGATTGTTTTATATTTAGCAAATTTACTATGAACTAATAAATTTCATTCGTGTTCAATAGCTAAATTATCAATATTTTGTTTAAAAATGTTTAATTCATCTTTAGTAATTAAAGTTCCTTTTTTTAATAAAACTTTTCCAGATTTTGTCAAAATATCTTTAGCTAATACTTTGTGATAAAGACGTTCAGAAACACGCATTTTATGATTTATCTTTGATCTACCTGCCATTGATAAATCAAAACCTTTTTTATTTAAAAAATGTCTTACTAAATAATCATGATAACAAAAACCAGGGTTTTCTAATGAAAGTTGTTCCGTTGCTCGTTTGCTCATACCTAAAATGTTAACAACATCCATGGCTGCTTTTTCAGTAATAATCAAATCCACTTGAGCTCTTAGTTCTTTATTACTTGCATCATATTCTTGTTTCAATTTTTCATTATTAGGATCATTTTCTAATGCCTTAGCAATTTTAAGATTTTTAGGTTTTAATTCATTAACTCAAACTCAAATAAGTTCATGAATTTTGCGGTCAATTGGTAAACCTTTATGTACCATATCTTTAACAGTTGGTTTCTTAACAGAAGATTTAGTCTCTTCAGCTTGTTCTTGGTTAGCTTTTAAAAGTTTATTGTATTCTTTTTCAACTTGGTTAATAATAAATTTAATATCATGATTTTCAGCAATTACTTCATGGTGATAGCAACCTTCAAAACGTGGTGAATATGATTTAGGAGTCCTATCAGCAACAAGAGAATTATTAATTATTTCTGTATCACCAAAAATATCCAAAATAACTTCTTGACTCAAACCTAAAGCTTTTAAAAGTTGAGTAGCTGAAAAAGTAACTGCAGCATCCGAAGAAATATTTCTAGCTACTACCTTAACAATAGGTTGAACCAATTTTTTGTCATCAACTCAAAAGTTCATCATTGTTCCATGATTAGGATATAACTCACAAACATATCCCTGATTAACTTTTTTCTTGCCGACTAATTTAATTTTAGATGAAGTTAAAATATATGCCCCAGGTGATCGAATAGTTTGAGAAATAACAAATTTTTCTACCCCATTTATAATAAACGTACCATTTTTAGCCATTAAAGGAATATTAGCAAAAAAGACTCCATCATGCTTATCATTTTTAGATTTTTTAACTTTTTTGATTTCGCCTGTTTCAATATTTTCTAAAATTAAATCAGCATATAAAGATGAATAATAAGTTTTACCCTTTGTTCTAGCTTCTATTTCATTAAATGCTCCTGGATAAAAATGAATCCCATTAAATTTAACTATGTGAGTTCTATTTTTAATATGAGTTATAGGAAAATAACTAGCAATAAATTGCCCTAAATCTTTTTTTAAAAAATGTTTATATGATTCTCTTTGAATTTCTAATAAGTCTGGTTCATCAAACTTAACTTCTTGCTTGCTATAGTCTCTTCTTGTAACTAAATTAGCAATTTTTTTTTCAACAAACATTTCGTTTTTTGTCATGTGATAAATACCCCTATAGTTAATAACCTAATAATAAAAATAATTATTAACAATAATTCAACAAATGCTTAATTATACATAAAAATATTAATTTTTTAAATTTTGTTGCTTATTATATAATTAAATCAAAATATTATGCAGACGTAGTTTAGTGGTAGAATACGACCTTGCCAAGGTTGTGGCGCGAGTTCAATTCTCGTCGTCTGCTCCAGAAAAGAACTAGAATTGTGATACGAGAAATCTGTCACAATTTTTTTGTTTTATGGACTAAAATGTCCAAAAAAGCAGGGCTCGATACCATGCAATCCATAAATGGATTAAACATGGTGTTAATAGTTTATCTACTATTATGTATGTTGTTCAAGTTTTAGAAATAGATTTTATGGAACTTCTTAAATAAGGAGCTTCTTTTTTAAGTTTAAATTTGACTTAGGCACATTGCAATGTAATGTATATATTACAATATAAAGTAACAAACTCTTTGATAATTAGTAGTCAAAATAGCATCCATGTTAAACTCCAAATAATTGATTTTTCTCCCCAAAAGTTATATAATTGGTGTGTAAACAGTAAAGATGGTGAGAAAATGAAGAAATTTAACTACTCAAACTTAAAAAATAAAACTTGGGACATTAAAATAATTAATTATTTGACTCAAATCCATGAAGAAAAAGGTAAACAACAATTGTTTTTAAAGCAAAAAACTGAAGAATTAGAAAAATTAGTTATTATTGCTAAAATACAAAGTACAGAATCATCCAATGAAATTGAAGGCATTAGGACAACTAATACAAGACTAAAACAACTTGTGAATGAAAAAATAGCTCCTAAAAATAGAGCTGAAGAAGAAATTGCAGGATATAGAGACGCACTAAACATTGTACATGAAAATTTTGATGTAATACCTATTTCACCTAATTTTATCCTTCAGCTGCATAAAGTATTGCTATCTCATACATCAACTTCTTATGGTGGAAAATATAAGAATGTCCAAAATTATATTAGTGCGACTAATGAAAAAGGTGAATCATATATTCTGTTTACACCATTATCACCACTTGAGACACCAATTGCTATGCAGGAATTATGTGATGAATATAATAGAGCTCTTGGTGAAGGAGTAGTAGATCCGCTTATTTTAATTCCATTATTTATTCATGACTTTTTATGTATCCACCCATTTATTGATGGGAACGGAAGAATGTCTAGATTATTAACTACTCTACTTTTATATCGATCTGGTTATTGTGTAGGAAAGTATATATCACTTGAAGCTAAAATAGCTAAGAATAAAGATTTGTATTATGATGCATTATATGATTCACAAATTGGATGGCACGAAAATGAAGATGATGTAACTCCATTTATAAAATATTTGTTAAGTACAATTATTAGTGCATATAATGATTTTGAAGAAAGAGTAGAATTAGTATCAGATAAGAAACCTAGTATTGAAGTGGTAAGAATGGCAGTTAATTCTAAACTAGGAAAATTCACAAAAAGGGATATATTAGAACTTGTTCCGTCACTTAGTTCAACTAGTATTGAAAGAAGTTTAAAAGAATTATGTGATTCAGGTGAAATAAAAAAAGAAGGCATTGGTAAATCAACATATTATATTAGATTGAAATAATATTTGCTTGTTTTGTATTAAACATGTTTTTAAATATGTAGTTTAGTTTAAAGTGCCTAAATTAATTTGACATAAATTATTATATACCTCAAATGCTAATTTAAAGTTTAAACTTTCACGATAGATTCCATTGATTTTATTAATTTTATTATTGATATCTTCTTGTGAAACTAAAGTAAAAT
>CACXEQ010000025.1 GCA_902766725.1 uncultured Ureaplasma sp. | reverse complement strand
TGCCCAAATTTTAATGCAACTACGAGCTGATGTTATTGATTGTTGACAAGATGTAAATGATGAGCTTGCTTATTTGTCTGCTTGTAATCGTTTAAAAAAATTCTTTGATGAATATGAATTTGTAGTTAAAGCCCCAAAAGATAATGGTGATTACTGATGAGATGATTTGTTAAATGATCCTATTTTTATGGGCAATAGGGAAAATATTGGTAAGATAGATCAAGATATTAATTGTCAAATTGGTGATCATTGGATAAATACTCTTTTTACTATTTCTAAAATATCTGAAAGAAAAGAAGATGAAGATACTCTAGCAGGTTCTAATCAAAATAATGTTACTTCTTCTGACAAACTTAATAAGTATCACAATGGAATTATTCCTGGTTATATTCTTACTCCTGTTTTAAAAACTATGTCTCAAGACATTTATTCTAATAACTACTACATGAACATAGATTGACAATTAATGTGTGACAGTTATCAAGATAAAGATCAAAAAACTAAAAACAAAGTAACAGCTCATTTGGCTACAATTAAAGATGAAAAAATGATTAATGATGATAATTCTTCTGATGATGTTAATAAATTTTCATCTAATGATTACCAATTTACTAGATATAATTTGATGGCTACTTCTCAATATCAGCGAAAAAATTTATTTGAAGCATATTTTGATCAAACAAAGGAACCTGACCAAAAAATTACTTTTAGTTGAGATAAGGATAAGATAGGTATTGAATATTTTTTACCAAGTGATAGTATCAGAGAAAATGGTGAATATAATTTGCCATTGAACGAATATAAAGTATCAATGGCCCAAGGTAATCTATCATTAATAGGTTTACAACTTAATGGTACTAATTTATCTGATTTATTAAGTAAAAAAACTGATTTACAAAATAGTCAATCTGCTATTAATACAAATAATGATGATAATTTAAAAATTGAAGAAAAATTTGTAAAATATTGTGGTATCGATGCTAATGCTAATGTTTCTTTTTTTAATAATAAGATAAGTCATAATGCTATCGAAAATAATTTTACTGTTACCTTTGCAAACACTAATATAGAGTATAAGGTTGAAACAAAATCTAATATGAACAACATTGGACCTTCCAAAATATTTTCTAATAATGCTGTGAATTTTTATAAAAAAGTAGTTGATTATGTTAATGCTGGAAAAATTCTAAAAGAAGTTGAGGATTGATATTGATTATCCTATGTAATAAAAATTGAGTTAATTATTGCACTTGCTCTAATGTTTGTCTTTTTCATACATGAAACTATTAAAGTGTGTCTTTTGCAAGTTAATGGACGACCTGTTTATCCTAATAATAAATCTATTGTGCGCATCGAAATATTTTGTTATATAACTTATGCTATTGTTTTATTAATTTTGTATACATTGTGGGTTTTTGCTGTTAGTGATCCAATTAGTAATGAAGTTGATAAAGTAAAAAAATGAAATAATATGATAACTGACACATCTAAAGCTTCTAATAATAAAATAAATGTTATCAATAAAGTTAATGGTGCAGATAAAGATTATTTTGAATCAACCAACAATTTTATGGTGTATTATAAAATAAATTCAAATAGTGCTTTTGCATCATATTTTTATTATTTTCATTTTGTTGAATTTTCACAAAAGCAAACAAATAATGAACAATTAACTACATTTGATAAAAAAATTATGCAAGATTATGATAATTTCAATAAAACAAAAAAAGAATGTGAAATAAGTGATAGAACAAATCTTAGGATCGTTATTGGGGTGATATTGTCACTTCTAGTTGTTTTGCTTGTCTTTGTATTTATTTATAACTTGTATTTAATGAAATTACTTGTAGAAGATCGTAATAAACTAAAACGACGAAATAATCAAATAGTAATCCAAAATCATAATCAACTAAATCGACAAAATGATCAAATAGCAATCCATCTTCATAATGCGCATAATAATATGAATGAATTACAAAACGATATGAATAATAGTATTTTAGTAAATAATAATTTAGATAATAATGTAAATAATCGACCAGGTTATCTTGACGGTGAAATTCCTCTAGTATAAGATGATCACTGTTTAGTTTAAGTACCCAAATTAATTTGACATAAATTAAAATTATATCTATGTGTATATACATATATAAAAACTTGAAAAATGCTGAAATATATACAAATAATATAGGCTATGGAAAAATAAAGTTAAAATGGCAGCAGATGTTGTTAAAATGTGATCATAAACTATAAAATATTAACTAACTTAATAAGATAACTAAAAATGGATTGTTAGCATTGTTGTAGATACTTAAAAATCAGTAAAAGTATGGATAATATGCTTGAAGGTGGAATAAATTCAGAGTAAAGTCTCAAAAAATCATATTAAAGAAGATTATTGATTTTAGTAATATTAGATAATGATTAATATAATAATTGTTGTAGGACAATTTAATAAAATTTTGTTTATAAACAAGAAGGTAAAAAATGGATTATAAATTTGACACATCAGTTGAAGTATTAAAATTTAATATTTTGAAGGAAATTGCAAAAGCAGTTTATGCAGGCAAACTAGATCAAGAAGAAAAAAAAATTCCACTTATTATTTCCCCTGGACCTAAAAGCAAGTATCGTGATTCACTAGAGGTAGAAAGGTCTATAATTTGTGAACGAATTAAAATTATCAAAGGTAATGGTTTTGAAAATAAAAATGTTATTCAAGTCATTCCCCTAGCCTGTGATCATTGTCCTTCTACTGGATATGTTGTTACTTCCTTATGTAGAGGTTGTATAGGTCATGCTTGTGCTAATATATGTCCACGAAAAGCTATTTGAATTGATGATAATCATCATGCACATATTGATAAGCAAAAATGTATTAATTGTGGTTTGTGTGCCAAAGCTTGTCCATATGGTGTTATTTTAAATTTTGTAAGACCATGTATAAAAGCTTGTGCAATAAATGCCATATCTATTGACAAAAATGGATCAGCCAAAATTGATGATTCTAAATGCGTAAATTGTGGTGCTTGTTTACAAAAATGTCCTTTTGGTGCTATTAATGATGTTTCTCAAATGGTTTCAGTAATTGAAACAATAAAAAATAATAGTAAATCTGTTCACCCTAAAAAAATTTATGCAATAGTAGCCCCTTCAATTGCTAGTCAATTTATTGGTATGTCAGTTAATAAAATAGCTGAGGCTATTGTTAATTTAGGATTTGATAAAGTTGTAGAAGCTGCATTAGGAGCTGACATGGTGGCGTGAGAAGAAGGTCAAGATTTAGTTAAAAAGGCCATTTTAACTAGTTCATGTTGTCCAGCGTTTGTTTCATATATTAAAAAATTCCATCCAGAAATTAAAGATAAAATTAGTACTGCTTTAAGTCCAATGGCTCAGATAGCCAAGGTAATTAAACAAAAAAATCCTGATTCTATCATTTGTTTTATTGGACCATGTACAGCAAAGAAAATGGAAATTAGATTAGATTCTGTTAAAAAATATGTTGATTATGCTTTGACTTTTGTTGAGCTCAGAGCAATGATCGCTGCAAAAAATATTGATTTGGTTAATTTAAAAGGAATTGCTTTAGATGATGCTACAGCTTTTGGTAGAGGCTTTGCTGCTTGTGGTGGTCTAAGTAATGCTGTTGTGGAAGTGTTGAAAGAAATTGGTGAAACTAAATTTAAATTATGTGCACAACAATGTTCTGGAATGAAACAATGTGTAGATGCTATTACTAATTTAGCAAATGGTAAATCCAATTATAATTTCATTGAAGGCATGGCATGTGATGGTGGTTGTGTTAATGGCGCAGGATCTTTAACTCATAATGCCTTAGTTTCAAAGGCATTAGTAGGAATGCATGGTAAAACAGCTAAAGAAAAAAACGTTGCAGATGTGACAAAAAAATATATTGATGAATAATTTTGCTTTAACTAATTCAATAAATTTTTAACTAAACTAGGTATTTTATTTATATCATTTGAGTTTAATTTTCATAAAGGTTTTATATAGTCATCTATAACATTAAAACCTGCTTCTTTTAATTTATCTTGTAATATTTTGATTGATTCACCACTTCAACCATAACAACCAAAAACAGCTGCTTTTTTATTTTTAAAGCGAAGTTGTTTTAAAAATTCTAATCAACTCGCCATACTTGATAATATGGAATTATTAACAGTTGGCGAACCAACAATTATCGCTTTAGACTTAAAAACCTCTGTCATAATATCATTCTTATCAGCTTTAGCAATGTTAAATACTTTAACTATACATTCATTACATTGTTTTTTTATTTCAGAAGCAATTGTATGAGCGACATTAGCTGTCCCTTCTCACATTGTGTCATAAACTATAGTTATTTGATTTGTTTGGTAATTGTTTGCTCATAATTTATATTTTTCTACAATTTGCATAGGATTATTTCTTCAAATTACCCCATGAGCAGGCGCAATGATATCAATTGGTCAATGAAAATTATTTATTTCATTAATTTTGTTTAGGACCATTGGGCAAAATGGATGAATTATATTAACAAAATATTTAACTGCTTCCTTTCATAATAAACATTGATTAGATTTATCATTAAATAATTCAGCAACAGCAAAATGTTGACCAAATGCATCACTAGAAAATAAAATGTTATCTTGGGTCAAATAGCATGCCATAGTATCTGGCCAATGTAGCATTGGCATTTGTAAAAAAATTATTTTTTTGCTATTACCAATTTCTAATTCATCTCCTGTTTTAACTATTTTAAAATTTCATTTTTTAATTCCATATTGTCCTTCAATGCTTTTCTGGGCACTTGCAGTACAATAAATAGGTGTATTAGGTGTCAATAATTCCATTAATGATGGTAACGACCCAGAATGATCACTTTCAGCATGATTAATTATCACACAATCAATTTTTTCTAAGTCAATTTCTTGCTTAAGGTTTTTGATAAATTCTTGACTATGAGGAGTTCAGACGGTATCAATTAAAATATTTTTTTCTTCTTGAATCAAATAGGCATTTTGACTAGAACCATTGTTGATAGAATAATCATCACCATGAAATTTTTTTAATTCTCAATCTATATATCCTACTCATTTAATATTATTTTTTATTATTTTTGTCATTTTGGTCACCAATGTTTATTTATTATCAAATTTATTTTATCATTAAATCGTGTTTTGTATCAATTAATTAATTTTGAGTTAAGTTCCAAAATATTTACCTATTAACTCAACTAATTTATATAGTTTACTTCATTTAAATAAATACAACTTATATTGTATTATATTTAGTGCAGTGAAGTTTAGTTTAATGTGTTTAAATTAGAGTAATGTTGCAAAAAACGCATTGATCCAAAACTAATGAAATTTTATCTGCACTACAAAATTAAGATCTGCTGCTTTTAATTTAAGAAAATTAATTCTAAATAGAATGTTATTTATTTTTTTAATAATTATAAGATAAAGAGTATGACAATGTTTTGAAAGCAGGATTAATTCACCTATAAAACATAATTTAAATATAATAAAGTATAAATTTTACTAGTCAACAACAAATAAATATTGAAATTTATTTGCTAATAAGAAGTATGTTTTGAAGTAAGAATTTAGAAATGATTCCTGGTAAAAATGCTCACTTTTTGCAACATAGCTTGTAATACCTAAATCTCTATTGAAAATATTATGTAAAAATAAAAAATATGTCCATAGGATACATTTTTTATTGCTTTAGTATTAATAATGCCTTAAGTTATTTAATTTAACCGTTCTATTAAAATCGTTTCTTAAATCAGAGACTTGTTTTTCAATTTGTGTGTTAAATTTTAATTGTTGCTTATTAAATGCTCATTGTTCGTTCATAAACTTAATTAACAAATCTAATGTTGATTTTTGTTTTTTAGTTGTCGCTCAATTCAACCACCTTTAAATTTAATCTTTTCAATAGTAATCTGCTTAACAATGTTTCTATTTGATGATTTCAGCATTTGCTTTTTGTTCTTCTCATTCTTTATTGAATTGTT
Organism: uncultured Ureaplasma sp.; assembly: GCA_902766725.1. Lineage (GTDB taxonomy): Bacteria > Bacillota_I > Bacilli_A > Mycoplasmatales > Mycoplasmoidaceae > Hennigella. Next base: position 2,642 of record CACXEQ010000025.1, on the reverse strand, counting down.
TATTCAAATCACTATCTAACAATTTATATTTATTTGGTTTTTTAGCATTATACACTTTAACATATTCGTAATAGGCTTCTTTAATAAACTTATAATGTTTTTCGCAAAATTGTAATTCATCTTTTAAATCAATCAATATTTCCTTATATTGCTTTTGACATTTTTTTAACGAATACTTTGATAAATTTATTAAAGTTGTTTCTCTAATAGGAACAGTCAAAACACAATTTAAAACAATCTTCGCTTTTATTTTCTTGCCCACAACTATAAATTTAAAATATTTTGTGCCAAGGTTATCTTTAGAAGGTTTAAATGATGAAAGTGGAAATACTTTTATGTATTTAAACTTCTTTGAATAATTTAAACAAAGATGTGGTCTATTGAAACGTGAACCATCCAAACGTTTATTAAAATAAGGTTTTAAAAAACCTTGCTTGTTATACCTAGAATTTAATTCATTAAAATATTTTGAATCAATACTTATGATTCTTACTGACATATTTTCACCGATGCAGTTATTAAGAGGTAGCATCCATTACTCTTGGTATTACTCATTCACCACAGGATTTTTTCATATAAAAATCTAAATTAGACGAAAGTAATATTAATTACAGAAAGGAGGTACTTTCACAAATAGTATACACTAATTTAAAATTATGGTATATAAAAATTAAACAACTTACTCCTTCTTACATAAATAAGTCCTATTAAATAGAGGTTATTTGTTTTAACAATATAACCATTCGCTTCATAATAGGCAATATAGCAATCATCATAGTTCCTATTTGATGAAATGGTATAGTGGTTCATTATAATTCTAGGAGCATTACTAATATCATAGAGATTGTATTAACATCTACTACATACACATATGCATTATTGAAGCCTTAACCCTTCTTAATACATGGCTGCAAACTTAAATGGTAATTTGGTTCAATTTCTAAACATAATGAAAGTATCTTTAACCAAATTTCTTTTAATCTTTCACTTATATTTAACAAAGAACTTATAAACATCAAGCTAGATATAAATCTCTCGTTTCTTACTGTCTTTTCGGTAATAATAGAGTAAAGTTTCAAAAAAACGCTTTTGAAATTTTACTCAGAAAACAGTCAAAACAAGCATCAAATTTTCAATAAGATTTTAAATCTATTGAGAAACAAGTTAAACATGGTGAAGTAGATGACTATTTTTGAAAACTTAACTTATCAATAAACAAGATAAACTATTAAAAATCGCTTATGAAAATAATAATTCACCTGAAGCAACAGCAATTATAAATAAAACTAAGTTATTTATCTGTGCAATGCAATTAACTAAATTGTGCATTTTATTAAATATCGTTAGTATATCAAGAAATTCCAAGCATAAGGACCTATGTTCTTGTTAAGCAAGATACTGAAAGCGAATATGGTTGAAACTATAAAACTAATAAGAAATGACAAAAGATAACTCTTGTTGACTATGCTGTTATTATTGGGTATAGTTTTTCAACTCTAGTAAAGTTAAATTGATTACTAAATAAAGCTGACATTAATGCTGTTTTATATACTAATCTTATTGCTTTATATAAGAAATTTGCCCAATTAAACATTATGACTAGAATGTTTAAATGGACTTCTTTCTAATAAGAAAGAAATAATGACAATACATGTGGTATGTTTGATTTAGATAGTTCAAACATTACTCATTCAATCAATGATCCACTGATGATGATTGGTAAGAACTTTTTGAGCAAAACTAACAACTAAATTAAAAACTTTATATAACCAATTAGCAATAAATTTGCTAAGTTTTGCCCCATTTATGGAATAGTTTTTAACTTATTTTTCTATTCTTGTCTCAATTTTTATAATTGTATCTCACTATGTGAGTAATTTTGCCCTTTTTGCAACATTACTTATACATCAAATGATAATTAAAGTTCAGTTTCTATTGCTTTATTTTACAACATATCACATATAATATAAATATACATAATTTATAGAGTATAAGATGAACAAATTTTTTAATAATATTAGTTATAAAAACAAAGTCTTATGATTTTCAAGTTTATTACTTACTACAAGTATAGTATGTCCGCTTACTTCTTGTGGCAGTGATGATACTAGCAATGATATCGGTGAGTTTGATAAAGAATTTGGCTTTGATGCTCAAACTTATAATAGATTGGAAAGACAATTTACTAGTAAGTATGCTGCTTCTTTACTAGATCAAACTTCTGATACTAACGAATTTGAAAACAGACTTAATAATTTCTTACAAAACGATTTAACAATTTTACGAAATAAATTATTTGATCCTGCACAAAATTATAGTTTTACATTTAGAACAAATACTCTAATAGATTATGCTTCTAAAAATTTCAATATACAATTAAATCGTAATGCTAATGTTAGTGATATAGACTTTGATAATTTAAAACAATCCTCATTAGAAAATTTTGTTATTTATATGGAAAATGCAGGATTTACTAATGTTGAAATAGATAATGAGAAAGTAAAGTTTAATAATGAATTTGATGTTATATTAAATGATTGCAAGTCAAAAGCTGTTGATAATGCTAAAATCTTAATGCAACTACGAGCTGATGTCATTAATTGTTGACAGAATTTAGATGATGAATTTGCTTATATGTCTGC
>CACXEQ010000024.1 GCA_902766725.1 uncultured Ureaplasma sp. | reverse complement strand
TATTAATTTAAATTCAACTGTAAATAGTATTGACTTAAATCTGTAAAATATTTATTAAATTATAATAAAGATACAAACATTACTAGTCAACAAAAAATTGTTGAAATTTATTTGCTAAATGATGCATGTTTGAAGCAAGATTTTAGAAATGATTTCATGCAAAAAATGCTCACTTTTTGCAACATAGCTCGAAAAAAGGGTGGGGTTGAACATTTTAATTCTATGAATAGAAAAATTTATCACAAGGTTTTGTTTTTACTTTAGTTTATCAAAAGCAGTAATTAATAAATTAATGGAATTTATCATGAAAGTTTAAACTTTAAATCAGCATTTGAGATATATATGATTTATGTAAAATTAATTCAAGCACTTTAAACTAAACTTCACATACTTTTTGCAACATTCTCGAAATCATCTTCATCTAAACTCACTTCTTCAAATAAATGTTATGGATTTTTTATCTCATCATGTGCTTTTTGATCATTATTATTAATATTTTGAGTAATGTTGCAAATACTTCTGCAAAGTGCCATAAATAAAAAAGCTCACTTTTGCAGATCAACTCCAAAATCATACATTTTTATACGTGAAAGATAGATTAAAATATATTTGATATTAAGTTTTTTTAATCTAAGCATAAATCAAATTTGAAAAAAATATATTACAAATAAAATTAATAATACTTACAATTAGACTTTTTAATATTAAGATATTCTACTTCTGATAAATTAACTTTTCAAGCATTAATTAGATTGCTTGTTTTAATAATTAGAATACCTAATGATGGAATTATTCCATTACAAACTAAACCTGGAATAATAGAAATACCAAAATGGTTACCTATTAATCCTAATGATAAATCATAAATAAATGTTACTACACATCCAACAAACATAAAGATAACTCAAAATAATGATATTCCTGTTGTATCCTTTGTTTTAATAGTTTTAATAAATTGTGGCCAATTAAATATTTCTCATGTTCCTGAGGCAAGTAAATTAATTGGTAACAGTCATCAATTATAATTAAACTTATTATTTTGAACATGAGTAACAAAAAGAAAAGTAAAACATATACATGCGGTTAGACACACACACAAAATAATAGCTAAAATAAATTGTCAATATTGCTTTAATTTACTATTGATTTTTGTTAATAATTGTTTTGCTAAAATTAACTCAGATATTTTTAATTTTTTACATAATAAAATATTTTTAATTTTGATATTAATAATAAAAATCATCACTAAAACATCGATGGTATCAAAGATAATAGCTAAAATTATGCTCAATTTAAACAAAATTTCATTCCCACATTCATCATATGTATAATTATTAATTTGTTCAAAATAGTAACCAATGACTCATATAATCCAAAATATACTTGTAATAATGTAAATAATGTATGTTGTTAATGATATTCCAGATGTATTACGCGTTTTACATAATCGATAAAGTTGAGGAAAACAATAGAATATTGAAATTATTAAAATTATTGATCCAAAAATAATTCCTAATATTGAGTAAATGTTCATAATATTTATTTTAAATTATTAGGTTTTTTTATATATAAGAAATTAGGGTAATTGACGATAATTTTATTTCCAGGTTTAACTCAAAAATCAATTAATAAATGAAAAATAATTGTAAAAATTATAGCTAGTACAACATCAATAAAATAATGTTGCTTAGTGAATAATGTTGATAAGCATATTAAAAAAGCCAATAATCCAAATCAAATTTTATTATATAACTTAGCATTTTTTTCTCTATAAATACCAAAAAAACAATGGATACTAAATATACAATGTAATGAAGGAGCCATATTATATGCTGTCATATCTTTATTTTCTCCACCATCAAGTTTAACTATAGAAACCATACAGAATTTTGTAAATGGATCTTTTATTTTTTCTATTTGACTTGGAATGCCATCAGTATTTCGATTTTGATAAGTTGGAATAAAAATAAAAATAAAAAAAGAGACAAGTGAAATTATTATTACACCAATTATGAAATTTATTATATTTTCTCTAGAAGTTTTAGAAATAATTAATGGAGCAATAAATCAAAATCCATATGCTATAAAATAAATTTGAATAAAAAATCATGGACAAAAAGGTATATTATCATCAACAACTGGAATATCTGGACAAATACCTTTTCAAATATTACAATACGCATTAATTAAATATGCACATTTATACAATGCAACATGAAAAATTAGAGAAACAATAGCAATAACTCATCCATATCATGGGATAGTTAAAAAAGTGTGATATTTTTTTTTATTATCAAGATTTTTGTTTTCTAATATGTTTTTATTTTTTTTCATTTTATTTATCGTTATCTATTCATTTATAATTTGTTTATTATAAGTTTAATAATTGATAAATAATCAATATCAGGTTTTTATTATAATAATTAATCAGCATTTAATAATATGAAAAATAAGAATTATTTTATAAAATTAACAAGCAAATTAAAAGGAAAGGAAGTAGAAATTGTTGCTTTAAATTTTAATGATGAATTAATAAAACATAAATTAGAAAATATTGGTTTTATTAAAGGTGTCAAAGTAAAAGTTTTAGATAATAATATTTCTAATAAAGTTTTGCACTTACAATTATTTAATGTCCAATATGTTTTAAGAGAGGAAAATTGTAAATTTATCGATGTCAAAGTTGTCTAAACATAAAGATATAAATGTTAAAAAATTTTTATTGATTGGTGCACCCAATGTAGGGAAATCAACAATTTTTAACATTCTAACTTCATCAACAACCTTAGTTAGTAACATAGATCGAATGACAACTGAACACAATATGGGTAAAATCAAAAAAACAAAAGATTATTTGATAGATTTACCTGGAATTTACAATTTATCACATCCTATAGCTGAAGAAAAAGAAACCCATTATCATTTACTACATCATGATGTAAATGCTATTGTTAATGTTGTTTCTGCTTTTAGTATCCAACGTGATTTATTTTTAACTATACAATGTATTGAAACTGGTTTATTAAATACATTGTGCATTAATATGATTGATTTAATTAAAACTAATGCTCTAGATTGAAAAAAAATAAGTCAAAAACTAAATAATGCTAAAATTATTCTTTCAAGATCAAATAGAAATAAAAATACTAAAAAAATAATTGATTCTTTATACTATAGCAAAAAAGTTGATCCTCACATTGTAACATATAGCAAAGAAATTGAACATTGGATTAGTGAATATTCTAATGTGATGCCTGAATTAAATATATCCAAACGATTTGCTAGTATCATGTTTTTGGAAAATAATTCATATTTCATTAATTTTATTAGTGAAAATTATCCTAAGCACTGACCAAAAATTGAAAAAATTTTAGTTAAAACAAATACAAAAAATTTTTATTCTAAAATCCGCCAAACTAAATTTAAGTTTATTGATCAAATTCTTACTGAAGCAAAATATGATAATGAAAATTATTTAAAAATAAATATTCCATTGCAAAATAAATTTGATCATTTCTTTCTTAAAAAATGAATTGGTATTCCATCATTTATATTTATAACAATTTTGATCTATTATTTAGCTTTCGGAACATATGCAGGTGGCTGAATTCAACAACAATTTTCTGAAGTCTTAACCAATCAAAATTGAGGTTTATCTCATTGAATTAGTAAATTGTTAATTAATGCTCCTGACTGAATAAATAGTATGTTTGTTGATGGAATCTTAGGTGGTTTGTTTGTTGTTCTTGCTTTTATTCCACCTATTTTTATCCTCCATGTATGTATTACAATTATTCAACAAATTGGTCTATTATCACGAGTATCTATTTTATTAGATAATATTCTAAGTAAATTTGGCATTTCTGGTAGATCAGTAATAAATTTATTAACAGCATTTGGTTGTAATGTTCCAGCTATTATGCTTGCTAGATCAAGTAGTAGTAGAAAAGAACAAATTATTTCGATTTTAATGATTCCTTTTATTCCGTGTGCTACTAAAATTTTAGTAATTTCGTCATTAAGTAATATTATTTTTGGATCTATGTATGGTTGGATATTTGTTTTGCTTACAATTGCCATATCAGGTTCAATTGCTTTAATTCTAGGTTTAATATTTAGCAAAACACTTTTTCGAAAATCTAAAACTTTTTTTTGTGTTGAAATGGTTAATTGAAATGGTGTGGATTTAAGAGTTATATTTAAAAGTGTTTGACAAATAATAAAATGTTTTTTAAAAAAAGCAGTGTTAACAATAACATTAGCAAATTTACTAATATGAACTTTATTACATGTTGGAACACAAGGTTATATCCCTTCTAATGGTAATTTAGAAAATTCTTTGCTTTATTGAGTTTCTAGAGCATTAAGTTATCCAATGTGACCTGTGTTTGGTCAATTAAATTGGAAACTAACTGCATGTTTAATTGCTGGTTTACCTGCCAAGGAAGCAATATATTCAACATTAGTCCAAGTTTCATTAGGAATTGAAGGAATCAAGAATATTTTTAATTATAATTTATCAATTAGCTTTATGATTTTTGTTTTATATTACATACCATGTTTTCCAACAATTAAAGTTATGTTTGATGAAATTCATTGAAAAAAGACGCTTATTAACATTACCATTAGTTTGAGTAGTGCTTATTTGCTTGCTACAAGTGTTTATTGATTAGGATATTGTTTTTGCAAGTAAAATGTCTAATATATGTATATATGAAAAACAAAATAAAATTATTTGCTGTGATTCTAACATCATTAATAGTCATTGCTTGTGCAACTTTTTTAATTTATGCTGCTTATTTTATTTTTAATTGAAATAAAAAAATATTTTGAATTGTAACAATTATTAGTGTTTGAGCATTGAATATATTTGCAGTTATTTGTAATTTTTATTCCAAAAAAGAATTAGATGAAGAAAAAACTTTTTGAACAATCATTATTAATCTCTTCCCTATATGTGGCATTTTATGATTTTTAGCTTTCCGAAGAAAAATTGATAATTCAATTAAAAAAAATTCTGATCAAACTAAATTGCTTTCTTATATTTATTGTGCTAAAAAATCAATTTTAATTTGTTCTAATTCATTTTTAGTGAGTGATGATGTTTTTGCGGCAATTAACTTTGCCTATTATAAAAAAATTAGCATTCAAATATTACTTCAAAAAAATAATTTTCAACATTACAAAATAAAAAAATTCTTAAATCATAATATTAATACTAAATATTTTCTAAAAAAAATTGATAAAAATTTTGTCATTATTGATAATGAAACTGTATTAGTTTTTACTGATGACATCAATTTTAAGAATTTATATTTTACTCAACAATTATGAACTGATTTCAATGTTAATAAATATTTGCAAAAATTTCAGAATTGTAACAAATTTGCTCAAAAATATATCCTAAAGAGACATTTAATTTCAGTTGTATATTACAAAATTATGAATTTTTTATATATTTTTATATAAATTTGATCTATGCTACAAAAGTGAGCAAAGTTTAACAAATATTACATCTTATTTGGTGTCATCATGTTTTTAGTTACTACTATTTCTAAAACAATCTCTACAATTAATTCTACTAAACTAAATCTCGTCTTTAAGATTATAAATTTTATAAAAAGATAACAAAATTAGTATTTTTCTGATAAAAAATTATTGATATATTTTTCAATACTATTTTTGTCTTCTTCAGAAATTATAATTTTTTGATTACAATTATAATCAATCATTCATTTACCCATTGTACCCATTCTTATAATTATATTTTTTTTTTAAATCTACAATTTTTAAATTATGGAAAAGAAAAACAATGAAAAATCTAACAAAATATAATTTATTAGTAAAGTCTTTTTTATTTTCTAATATATCTTTTTTAAATTCATCAGCAAAAATCTTAATATATGTAATTTGTTTATCTTTTTCTAAATTGTTAAAATTAAAATATCGATCAACATTAAAAATAAATTGTTTACAATAATCAGAACTACAAAGTATTAATTTTGGACTAAGTTTTATTTCTGGTATTTTGCTGGTAGGCAATTGAAAGTATATTTTCATTTTCATTAAAATTTTGTTTAAATCAACCCAAATTAACAAATCAATTTTTTTCATATTACCAATGTCTTTTATTTCTAACATCATTTGTATTTGTTTTAAAATTTTTTCATTGTTAAATAAATAGGCATTCATTTTGTTAAAAAATTCATAACCTTCATTTGTACTATTTATAAAAGTATGGATGTAATTTCTTTTATACATTTCAATAAAAAAATTTTGATTTCGTAATCTTTCTATAAACGAATGACACAAATTAAAAACTTCTTTAAATTTATGAACAACATATTTTGTGTTATTTAATAAAATATAAGGAGATATATCATAAATATTTTTAAGTTTGGTAAAATGCTTTAATTTATTTGATGGATCTTGAAAAAGAAATTTTTTTCCATAATTAAAATTTTCTTCATCAAAATTACCATTTTTAGTTAAAAACAAAAATAATGTTTTTTTTGTTTTTTCATATAAATAATTATTCATTTCATTTATATATTGTTGATAATCATATCGATGTTTTAAATAATTATTAATTTCTACTGGAAAATTTAATTGATCCAAAAGAGATTGTGTATTATTTAAACGATAAGCATAATATATTTTCTAAATTTTTATTTAAATCTTTTAGAACATCATAAAATGCATAAAAATGTGTTGAAAATGCACTTACATATGCAAATTGTGTATTATCATTAGATATATCAATTTCATTTTTTTCTATATCTTCCTCAAATTTAAAAAAATGATTTTTAACTATTTTAAGATGAGAAAAAATAATATCAATATTTATAAAAAAACATTTTATTTTAAATTCATCTTTTTTTTCTTGTTCTTCATCCATAATATCGATAATAATAAATAATTTTTAAAACAATATACAAAAAAAGATGGTTTTTTTTAGCTTAAATTAAATTTTCTCATTTTTTGTAACATCATATATAAATTTCAATATAATAACTATGCAATATACCAAAGATAGTAACTGACATATGTCTTAATTTGTTACTGAGGATATAGAAATTCTTCATCTTATTAATCTTTGTTATATATACAATTGGTTAATTAGTAAATTTAGTATATTGTCAAATTATGAGGTAAATTATGCCAAAACAAAACATTATTGAACAAAAGGCTAAATTAACTAATGAATTTGTTGATAAAATTAAAAAAGCTAAATCTTTTTTAGTTTTTGAATACTCAGGTTTAACAGTTAAAGAACTAACTAGTATGCGAAAAAAATTACATACTTGTGGTGCATATATTAAAATAGTTAAAAACAATATTTTAAATAGAGCATTAAAAACTAATAACTTAAATCCTACTAATGAATGTGTAGGACCTAATGCCATTATCATTCATAATGATGATGAAATATGTGGTTTTAAAGCTGTAGCTGATTCTACTGCTAAGAAAAACTCTGTGAAATTCAAATTTGGTTATTTAGATAACAAATTAATTGAACCAAAACAATTACCTGAGATTGCTGCTATTCCTGGTAGAAAGGAACTATATTCTATGTTTCTTTCTTGTTTAACAGCAGGAATAAGAAAATATTTATATGTTTTAAATGCTATTATTAATGCAAAAAACAAAACAACAATTTATTAATAAAAATGAAAGGAAAATATTATGGCTAAATTAACAAACCAAGAAATTATTGATGCAATAAAAGAAATGTCATTAACAGAGATTAATGATTTAGTAAAAGAAATAGAAAAACAATTTGGGGTATCTGCAGCAGCTCCAGTTGCTGCAACAGCAGTAACTGCAGATGCAGCACCAAGCTTAGTAACCCTAACTCTTAAATCTGCTGGAACTAGTAAAATTAATGTTATTAAAATATATCGTGAAATAACTGGTCTAGATTTATTGAAAGCTAAAGAAGCTGTAGATAAAGCACCATGCATCATAAAAGAAGGGATTAAACCAGAAGAAGCTAAAGAACTTGGTAAAAAATTCACTGATGTTGGTGCACAAATTGAAATTAAATAGATTCTATAATCATAAAATAATTTAATAACAATTTTCATTAAATAGATAATAACAAATAATATTAATGTTGGTTACTAAAAACATTAGATATTGTATTAATCTATTTTAATGCATAGTATATAATTAACATAACAATGCAAATTGATAAAAATTACATAAAAAATCTATCTAAAAATTTATATTTTACAATTGATGATGAACAATGTTGCAAGATATTGTCAATCATCAATACTATCAATGACATTAATTTTTTTGAAAGTCCATATCAAAATAAAGTTAATAATAAAAATATCATAATGAGAAATGATATCCCAAACCATACAAATTTAGATGTTTTAAAGAATACAACATTTGTAAATAAATACGTTGTAAGCAAATAAATATGAATTCTATCATCATTGATCTTCACAATAAACTTAAAACAAATAAAATTTTACCTATTGATTTAATTAATAATGCTAAAAAAATTTGAATTAAAAATAAAAATCTTAATTCAATTATTACTCCAATTTTTTCTTCGAAATTATCTCATTTTGATGAAAACAATCTTTTATCATGTATTCCTTATAGTTTAAAGGATAATATATGTACTAAAAATATTCTAACAACAGGTGGCAGCAAGTTTTTATCAACATATGCTCCACCATATAATGCTACATGTTATGAATTATTGCAACATGCTGGAGCAATATTATTATCTAAAGATAGTCTTGATGAATTTGGTTTAGGTGGAACAGGACATTATTGCTTTAGTGGAATTGTTAGCAACCCAAATGATTCAACTAAAATAACAGGGGGGAGTTCATCGGGTTCAGCTGTTAATGTTAAATTAAAAATATCATCATTTTCTTTAGCAACTGATACAGGTGATTCAATCAGAAAACCAGCATCTCTTGTTGGTATAGTAGGATATAAACCATCTTATGGAGTTATTTCAAGATATGGTGTATACCCATATGCTCCAAGTTTAGATCATGTTGGAATATTAGCTAACTATGTAACTGATTGCTGCATCGTAGCTAGTTATTTAAATAAAAAAGATCCTAAAGATATGACATCAATAGAATTATCTGATCCTATTAGTTTAAAAAAATTGCAAATAAAAAATAAAATCAAATTCATAGTTCTTGAAAATCTTTTATCATTACTTGATCCACAGTATCTAAAAGAATTTAATAAACTTCTTATTTTATTAAAAAAAGCAGGACATGAAATTTGTTTATATAAAGGTTCTGTTCCTATTAATGAAGTTAACAAAATATACAAAGTTATTTCATATATGGAAGCTTATAGTTGTTATTGTTGCTTAACAGGTTTAAACTATGGTTTAAATGTAGCAAATAAAAATGATAATTATGAGCAAACAATTTTAAAAAATAGATCTGCCGGCTTTGGGAATGAAGCAAAAAAAAGATTTATTATTGGAACATATTTATCAAGACCAGAAAAATTTATTAATAATGTTCATGGGTCATATGCAATTAAAAATAAAATTATTGAATGAGAAAAAACATTGTATATGAATAATGGAGATTGCATTTTAATGCCGACTGTACAAGGACCAACACCTAGTCATCAACAACCATTTGCTAAAAATAATTATGATGATTGGTTGACTATAGCTAACTTTACAGGTAGTCCATCTATAACAATACCATTTGCTAATATTAACAAAATGCCTTATGGTATTACCATTAATACATTGAAATACAATGATATGCAATGTCTTAATTATGCATATACAGTAGAAGAATTATTACAGAGGCAAAAAAATGAATAATTTTAAGACAACTATTGGTATTGAAGTGCATGCTGTAGTTAATTCAAATTCTAAAATGTTTTCGGGTTCAAAAAGTAGTCATATTGATACTCCAAATACCAACATTAATGAAATTGATTTAGGAATATTAGGAACATTGCCAACAGTAAATATTGAAGTAATTAATAAATCTTTGATTTTAGCTAATGCATTGCACATGAATATTTCTAAAACAATTAGTTTTGATAGAAAACATTATTTTTATAAAGATTTGCCAAAAGGATATCAAATAACACAATTTTTTAATCCTATTGGACAAAATGGATATATCACCATCAATACTAATGAAAAGTGTAAAAAGATTAATATTAAAGAAATGCACATGGAAGAAGACACAGCTAAACAATTTAATATCGGAGATAAGATATTATTAGATTACAACAGATGTGGTATGCCATTAATTGAGATTGTTTCATGTGCAGATATTAATTCATCTAATGAAGCTACAGATTATTTAATACAATTAAAAAGAATTCTAAATTTCCAAGAAATATCTGATGCTAGACTTGAAGAAGGAAGTCTACGGGCTGATATAAACATATCTATTGCACCATATGGATCGAAAATCTTAGGACAACGGGTTGAAATAAAAAATCTTAATTCCATTGCTAATGTGGCAAAAGCAATTAAATATGAAGAGAAAAGACAGCTAAATTTGTTATTGTTGGGACAACAAATATTACATGAAACGCGTCGTTTCGATGAAACAACCGGTAAAACTATACATATGCGAAGCAAAGAAACTGTTGCTAATTATCATTACATTCCAGAACCTAATATTCCAACTATTCCAATTGATCAAAATTTTATCAATATAGCTTTAACAAAAAGTAAACTAAATCCTGATGAAGTTAAAAAACAATTACAAAGTTATAAACTAGATAAAAAAATTATTGACCTTCTGCTTGATGATTATGATTTATATAAAATTTTCAATTATGTCAATGAAAAAACAAATGATATAAAATTATCATTAACATGGATCATTGTTGAACTTGTTGGTCTAATTAAAAAAGATAATAAAAAAATTACTCAAATTAGTAATAAAAAAATTACTCAAATTATTAATATGATTAATTTGCAAAAAAAAGGTGATATAAATTCCAAACAATGTAAGACAATAATTGCCCAGATCTATGCTACTGACATGAATCTTGATGAAATAATTGAAAAATTCCATTTTAAACAAATAACTAGTGAAAGTGTTTTATCTAAAATGTTAAAAGAAATAATTGCTGCTAATCCTAATGTTACTAAACAATATCAACAAAGACCAGAGCGTGTAGAAAAAATGTTTATTGGATTATTAATGAAACAAACCAAAGGACAAGCTAATCCTATTAAATCAATCAATATTTTAAGATCATTACTTAAAAAAACAGAGTTAAGAGGCTTTTAAAAAAATACAAGTACCCACCGACGGTGAAGAAAGAGAAAAAGCAATTCAAACAGTTTTAGTATAGCGTGAACTGGACATATAATTGATGTAGGAGGATTTCATTATGGATACCTATAAAGAAAATATATACAAATTACTAAATGGTGATAAACAATATTTAATTCCAGTTTATCAACGTCTTTATAGTTGGGATCAATCTCAGTGTAGTAGACTATGGCTAGATATTGTTGCAATGCAAAAAGAAAATAAAGAGGGGCATTTTCTTGGTTGTATTGTTTGTATAGCAGAAAGGGTTTCTCCAACTGGTGTACAAAAATACATGGTCATTGATGGACAACAAAGATTATCTACATTAACTCTTATTTTAATAGCGCTAAGAGATAGCATTTCAGCTGATTCTAAGATTAAACCTGAAAAACTTAATCTGTCATTTTTAATTAATCAATTTGAAACAGGAGATGAAAAATACAAACTCTTATTAACTAAAGAAGATAAAGATATCATTATTTCGTTAATTGAGAAAAAGCCAATACCTGATGGAACACAATCAAAACTCTTAAATGCTTATAATTACTTTAAGAATGAAATATCTAAGCAAGAAATAGATCCGCAATTATTATTCAATGCAACAGAAAAACTTCAAATAGTAATTATCAAACTAGAGAGAGAACATGATGATCCACAAGCTATATTTGAAAGTCTTAATTCAACAGGTAAGAAATTATCTCAATCAGATTTAATTAGAAATTATGTTCTTATGGGAATGGACAAAGATATGCAAAAAAGTCTATATGATAATCATTGGCGACCTTTTGAACAGTTGTTTGGTCACATGGATCAAGATGAACTTATGGATAATTTCTTTAGAGATTATTTAACTATGAATATGCATAGAATTCCAAAGATTGGAAACGTCTATGATGAATTTAAAGCATGGATGGCTAATTGTAAGTTCAATAATAACAATAATTTGTGTAAAGATTTGTATGATTTTGCAAAAATATATACTGATATAGTATTTGCTAAGAATAGCAATCCACAGCTAACTTCATTATTTAAGGAAATAAAAGCTTTGAAAATGAGTGTAGCCAATCCATTTTTAATGACTGTTATTCATGATTATCAAGCTGGAACTCTTGCTCCGTTTGAAAGTTTAATTGAGATTATTAAACTTTGTATTAGCTATGTCGTTAGAAGAAGTATTTGTGAAATCCCAACTAACTCACTTAATAAAACATTTGCTACTTTTGAAAAGGAAATAAAAAAATCTGATTATTTGAATTCAGTAAAAGCATTCTTTATTAAAAAAGATAATTATAAAGAATTTCCTACTGATGAAAAATTTCGTGAAGCTTTTATATCTAAAAAAATATATAGTATGTGAAATAGGAATTATATTCTTGATAGACTTGAGAATTACGATAATAAATCTCCAGTTAATATTGAAAATCTAACTATTGAACATATAATGCCTCAAAATGACAATCTTTGTGATGAATGGAAAGAAGATCTTGGAAATGATTGGAAGAGAGTGCATGATACATATCTACATACCATAGGTAATTTGACTCTTACGGGATATAACTCTGAAATGAGTAATAAGTCATTTATGGAAAAGATGAATATGGATGGTGGATTTAAGCTAAGCGCACTTCGTTTGAACGAATATGTTATTCTTCAAAAAACATGAAATGAAGAAAAAATTAAAGAAAGAGCAAATATCTTGTTTAAAAAGGCCCTTAAAATATGAGCATACCCACAATTATCAGACAAGGAGATGACTCCTTACAAAACTACTTGTCTTGATGATGCTCCTAAGTATTCTATTGATACATACGAAACTAATTCATTTACAAAAAATCTTTTTGAAAAGATTGATACGAGAATAATGAACTTGTCATCTGGAGTGAAAAAGGAATTTAAAAAAAAATATGTGGCATATAAGTTAGATACAAATTTTGTGGATATCGTATTCCAAAAAAAAAGACTTCGTATATCAGTTAACATGAAATTTGCTGATGTAAAAGATCCAAAAGGCATATGTAAAGATATTACTAGAGTTGGAAGATGAGGGAATGGTGATTGTGAATTGTTCCTGGATAAATTAGACCAACTTGATGATGTGATGGACATAATTCAACAATCGCATGATTTGCAAATAAGCTAAGAAATATAATAAATAATATGATAAAAGCAACACAGTCATTAAACTGAGTCGCTTATTTTTTAAGAATTTTCATTAAAAATTGAGCTGTGTAAGATTTACTAGCAGATTTTATAATTTGCTCAGGTGTACCTGTTGTTACTATATTTCCACCACGATCACCACCATCAGGACCTAAATCAATAATGTAATCAGCACATTTTATAACATCTAAATTATGTTCAATAACTATGACAGTTGAATCATTATCAACAATTCTACTCAATACTTCAATTAATTTTGCAACATCATGTTGATGTAATCCAGTTGTGGGTTCATCTAATACAATAATTGTTTTATCATTAGCTTTTTTTTGTAAAAATTTAGCAAGTTTGATTCTTTGGGCTTCACCACCAGATAAATCTGTAGACAATTCACCAAGTTTTAAATAACCTAAACCTACATCTTTCATTAATTCTAATTTACGTTTAATATTAGGAATATTATTAAAAAAATCATATGCTTCATCAACTGACATTTCCAAAACATCATAAATAGATTTGTTTTTATATAAGACACTAAGAGTTTCATCATTGTATCTTTTTCCATTACATTCATCACACTTTACATAAACATCTGGTAAAAAATGCATAGCAATCCTGATATAGCCATCGCCATAACATTTTTCACAACGACCTTCATCACAATTAAAACTAAATCTTGATTTACTAAATCCTCTTGCTTTAGCTTCTGGTGTTTTAGCAAAAACATCTCTTATATCATCAAATAAACCAACATATGTTGCTGGATTACTTCTTGGGGTTCTACCAATTGGATCTTGAGTAACAACAACTAAATTATAAATATTATTAATACCAGTTAAATTATCGATTTTAGGAGCTAATTCAAATGGATTAAACAATAATTTACGTATATTCTTAACAAATGTTTCATTAACAAGTGTTGATTTCCCAGATCCAGAAACCCCTGTGATACAAATAAATTTCCCGAGCGGAAATGTAACTGTAATATTTTTTAAATTATTAGCTTTGCAACCTTTTATAATTATTTTTTGACCATTTCCACTTCTTCTTTTTTTAGGAATTGGTATATTATATTCATTAGATAAATATTTACCTGTGATGGAATTTTTAGCATTAATTATGTCTTGCACACTACCAACGGCAACTATTTTGCCACCATTATTCCCAGCTTTGGGACCCATGTCAATTAAATAATCAGCTGCTAACATTGTTTCTGGATCGTGTTCGACAACAATTAATGAATTCCCTAAATCACGCATTGCTTTCATAGTATTAATTAATTTTATATTATCTTTTTGATGAAGACCTATTGATGGTTCATCTAATACATATAATACACCAGTCAAAGAGCTGCCTATTTGGGCTGCTAATCTAATTCGTTGGTTTTCCCCACCTGATAATGTTCCAGCAGATCTTGATAAAGTTAAATAGTCTAATCCTACATTAATTAAAAATGTTAAACGGTCAATAATTTCTTTTAGAACTTGTTTAGCAATAGTTTGTTCTGTTTTGTTTAATGTTAACCCTAAAAACCAATCTTGCATTTCTATTATAGACATATCACAAACATCCATAATACTTTTATTATTTATCTTGACAGATAGTGCTTTGGGACTTAAACGATGGCCATGACATTTTGGACATGGCTTTTCTACCATATAAAATCCATAAAATTCTCTAGACATTTCTGAATTAGTTTCTAAATGTCGACGTTTAATAGTTGCTAAAACACCTTCAATATAATCATTAAAAACATAGGTTTTATGACTCTCAGATTTTGCAACAACTTTTATTGGCTCATCTGAACCTCACATCATTAAATGAATTTCTCGTTTTGATAATTTTATTATTGGTTTATCTTTATCAATATGATAATGTTCCAACATAGCATTAAATTTTTGCCATTCCAAATTTTTTGTGTTCATTGTATTTTTAAATCATCTGATTCCACCTTCATTAATAGATAGGTTTTTGTTAGGCAACATTCGATCTTCATTTGGTTCATATGTAAAACCTAATCCTTTACATTCTTCACAATATCCTGTTGGAGAATTAAACGAAAATAATCTTGGTTCCATTTCTGGAATACTAAATCCACAAATAGGACAAGAATGATTCTTAGAATATAAAATAGATTTATTCTCACTATCTCAAACAACTACTTTCCCATTGCTATGCTTTAAACACATTTCTACAGCTTCAGTTAATCTACTAAAAGT
The DNA here is from genome assembly GCA_902766725.1 of uncultured Ureaplasma sp. Classification (GTDB taxonomy): domain Bacteria; phylum Bacillota_I; class Bacilli_A; order Mycoplasmatales; family Mycoplasmoidaceae; genus Hennigella. The sequence continues at coordinate 67,884 of CACXEQ010000024.1, read as the reverse complement.
TTGATTATCACGATTTAAAACAATTCTATCAACAATAATATCGATATAATGAAATTTATTTTTATCCAGATTTATCTGCTCATCCAAATTATAAATATGACCATCAATTTTGATTCTTAAGAAACCTTCCATTTTTAATTTGTTTAATTCTTTAGCAAATGATCCTTTTTGTTTATAGACAACAGGTGATAAAATTTGCAAATGACTTTCTAATTCAAAGTCTAAATAAATTTTTTCTACTATTTGCTTTGTTGTCAATGTTTTAATAGGACCATGACCATTAGGACAATATGGAACACCAATTCTTGCTCAAAGTAAACGCAAATAATCATAAATTTCTGTAACAGTTCCAACTGTAGATCGGGGATTATTGCTTGTTGTTTTTTGATCAATAGAAATAGATGGTAATAAACCTTCAATAGAATCAACATCTGGTTTATCATTATTACCTAAAAATTGTCTAGCATAACTAGATAAACTTTCTAAATAACGTCTTTGACCTTCAGCATAAATCGTATTAAATGCTAATGATGATTTACCACAACCAGATAAACCAGTAATTACAACAAATTTATTTTTTGGGATTACAACATCAACATTTTTTAAATTGTTTTGTCTTGCTCCCTTAACATAGATATAATTATGTAAGTCTTGCTTGAACATATATTTTTGTAATTAAAATTTCTTTGGCGCGCCAAAGAGGATTCGAACCTCCGACCACGCGCTTAGAAGGCGCGTACTCTATCCAACTGAGCTATTGGCGCATAAAGAATATTATAGAATAAAAATAAATATATACAAATAGAAAAATTATCAAAAAATTAATATATTAATTTTGTATAATTACTTCAATATGAAATCATCAATTGCTATCATTGTTTCTAATAAATGTGAAGAAATGGAAGTTATTATCCCTGCAGATATATGACGTAGAGCAGGACTTGTAGTTCAATTAATTTCTGTTGAAAAAAAGAAAAGTTTAATTTTACAAAATGGTGTACATATTACTTGTGATGATATTTTATTAAAAGAAAATTTAGCAAAATATTCAGCTATTTATTTGCCGGGCGGTAATGGATGTGTAGATTTTGTTGATCAAACTATTTGTGCAAAACTTATTAATCATTTAAAGAAAAATGTCCATGGTAAACTATTAATTATGGCCAATTGTGCTGCCCCAACTGTCTTAAACAAATTAGGTTTAATAGATAATATTAGTGTAACATGTTATCCTGGATATGAATTAGGTTTACCACATTTTGATAACAAAGATGTTGTTATTTGTAAGAATTTTATCACAAGTAAAGCAGCAGGAACTACAATTGATTTTGCCCTAACAGTAATTAAAAAATTAATTTCACCTACTAAGGCTAAAGAAATTGCTAAACAAATTTGCTATCGATATTTTAAAAGTTAATGATTTATAATTGTTTGTTGATTATGTTTTATTTTAATCAAGTAAACAAAATGAGGTGTTAAATGGAACGAAAATTTAATGATCAGCAATTAACAAGACGAGCAAAATTACAAAAATTAATTGATATGGGTCAAAATCCATATTTAATAGAAAAATTTAATCGAACAACAAATTGTAATGAATTTATCAAGAAATATAATCAATTTAGTCATGAACATCTTCAGCAAAATAATGATGAAGTAAAAATTGCTGGAAGAGTAATGCTAATTAGACAAACATTTGGGGTAATTCATGATTTTAGTGGTCAGTTGCAATTTTATATTAATAAAAAGACATTTGATCCTCAAAAATTTAAAATATTTAAACAATTATTAGATATTGGTGATGTTATAGGAATAACTGGATCACCAATGAAAACAATGACTGGTCAAATAACTATTCGCGTAAATGATTTAGTTATTTTAACAAAATCCTTAAATCCATTGCCAGAAAAATTTCATGGTTTAGCAAATGAAGAATTACGGGCACGGAAAAGATATCTAGATTTAATCATTAATCGCGAATCATTAAATACATTTGTTTTGAGATCAAAAATTATTCAATATATAAGAGAATTTATGAATAACTCTAATTTCATTGAAGTAGAAACACCTATTCTTTCTCCTATTTTAGGTGGAGCAGCAGCAAAACCATTTATTACACATCACAATACCCTAAACCGAGATTATTATTTAAGAATCGCTACTGAATTGCCATTAAAAAAACTAATTGTTGGTGGATTTGAAAAGGTTTATGAAATAGGTAGAATTTTCCGAAATGAAGGAATGGATACAACCCATAATCCTGAATTTACTTCAATTGAGGCTTACCAAGCTTATGCTAATCTTGATGATATGATGAATCTAGCAGAACAAATGATTCGTTTTGTTGCCAAAAAAATTAATAAAGAGGTAATAACTTATAAAAACACAGTAATTGATTTTAATCAACCATTTGCAAAAATTAGTATGATTGATTTTATAAAAAAAGTAACATCTATTGATTTTAATAAAATTACAACTGATAATGAAGCTATTATTCTTGCTAAACAACATAATATTGAAATTAAGCCACATCAAAAAACTAAAGGTCATATAATTTCTTTGTTTTTTGAAAAATACTGTGAAGAAAAATGCACTAAACCTATTTTCATAACTGACCATCCAATTGATATATCGCCATTAGCCAAGAAAGATCCTAAAAACAATCAAATGACAAGAAGATTTGAACTATTTATTTGTCAAAAAGAATATGCAAATGCTTTTAGTGAATTAAATGATCCAATTGATCAATTAGCTAGATTTGAAGCTCAAATAAAAGAAAAAAAACTTGGAAACACTGAAGCTAATGAAATTGATATGGAATACATAGATGCATTAGAATATGGTTTGGTTCCTACAGGTGGAATTGGTATAGGTATTGATAGGTTAGTAATGCTTTTAACCCAAAATGAATCAATAAGAGATGTTTTATTGTTTCCTCACATGAAAGATGAGAAAAATAATGGATAAACAAATTCATCCATATGTATCTAAAACTAATTACATTAATAGTTTTAGTTTACCTAAAAGTCTTTGATTTATTGATGAAACAAAAATCCAAGATGAAATATATAATCAAATTAGAATAATTTATCAAAAACAGGCTGAAATTTCTGGTGTTAGAGCTGATAGTGATTTAATTATTGATCAAAACGAAGATAATGAAATAGATGATGATCATGATATTAATATTGATTTAGATCAAATTTTAGAACTTGATCTAAATAATCTTGATAATATAACCGATGCCAAATTATTAGAAGGGCAATGAATTTATGATAATTTTATCAATTATTTCAAGAATAATCACCAATTTTACGATTATAAAATTATTGATTATTTTAAAGAATTCAAATTTCATTCAATTGAACAAAAAACTGAATATATTTTTAAATATTATTTATCACAAAGCAAAATAATTATCTTTAAACCTTTATTTATTTCTAAAAATAAAGCCAAAGCAGTTCCTCATGCTATTATCAAAAATGGTGATAACATTATCATTTGCGAAGCGTTTGCTTCTAAAAAAATTAATGGTACACAAACATTATCATTGATTTATGACTATCATGTAATTAATGATTGTCTAATTAGCCACAATTTACCAAAAATAAATGATTACAAAATTTTTCTTGTCGAATCAACAAAACAGGCTAAAAAAAATACATTGCCATTAATCCAATGTGACTGTTTATGTTGAAGAAAATCCCCATTACATATCAGTGAAATTAAAGATACAAATCATTTTTATTTAAATGATTTGGTAAGAAAAAATAAAAACAAATTAACAGAAAATTTTATTGATTATTTTGATGAAAATAAATTTTGACAAAAAATTGATGAAATTTATCAAACACAAATTACCAATACAATTGATTTAAATCCATCTGAATGCTTTATATATGGTATGAAGACTAATCAAACTTATAAATCTCAATTAAAGCAATTATGATCTTGTAGTAATAATTGGCATTTTATTGGTTATAGTGGTAATTTATGAAATATGAAAAAAGCATTGATGTTAGAAAAAATTTTTAATAATTTTTTCGCTACAAAAATTAAATTGGATTTAAAAAATGTAATAGCACATTTAAAGTTTATTCAATCAAATCATTACAATATTTTAGAATGTCAATCTGACAAAAAGAAAAAAAATATTTTCAATTTACAATCTGAAAAATGAACATATATACTTAATGCTATAAATCAAGCAAATGAAAAATTACCATATTTTATTCCCAATCAATGTAAAATACATTTTAAAAAATTAAAAAATAAAAAAATATATTTTGATTTTGAATCAATTTGTTTAGCAAAAAGACCAATGGATAATATTGATGCTTTTCAACAGATATGTACTCAAGTATCAATTATTAGAGATTTAGGCACTATTAAAGATCCAAAAAAAATGTCAAAAACCAATTTGGTTTTTGACCCAGGTTCTAAATATGGTTTAACACCAAAAAATATGGAACAAATTGTTGATGCTTTATTAGATGGAATAAATATTGATAAAATAAATGATTACTCATTTGTTGTTTATAATAAAAATTTTGAAATTCCCAGACTTAAAGAGATGAAAGAAATAATTAATAAAAAAAGTTATAGTGAAAAAATTGATTTAATTATTAATAATGTTTTTGACTTAGCTGACTGCTTTAATATAACAACCAAATCACAGACAGGATGTTTTATATGACAATTAAAAGGATTTTATTCCATTAAATATGTTCTAAATTTTATTATGAATAATGATTTTGCTATTTATAAATATGTTGGTTGTTTAAATTACAAAGAAGATTTAAATGTCCATAATGGAGTTGATGCTCAGAATATTACAACATTAAGATTTTATGGCAAAATTGCAGATGATGAATGGGAAAAAATAGAAATTGATTTAAAAAAATATTGCGAAAATGATGTTAAATCAATGATTGCTCTTGAATATTGATTACGGAGTAAATGCAATGAATAGAATAATACTTGAACCATCACTATTATCAATAAACGCATCAAAGAAAATTATTCCTCAATTAAAAAAAATTAAAGCTATGGGGATTAATTATATTCATTATGATGTCATGGAAAAAAGTTTTTGTAATAATACATCATTTATTTCACAATATTTAAAAGATATTCAAGATTGTAACCTAAAAGCAGATGTCCATTTAATGGTCAATGATCCAAACAAATGAATAGAAAAATATAGATATTTTAAATTAAATTCACTTGGTTTTCATGTAGAATCCCAAAATACATTAAAAGCGATTTTAATTTTAAAAAAAATAGAAAAAATGGGTTTCAAAACAATGATTGCTATTAAAATGGAAACTGATTTAAAAAAATATATAAAATTAATGCCTTATGTTAATATTTTACTTATCATGTCTGTTGAACCTGGTAAAGCCGGTCAAACATTTTCTCATAATTGTTACAATAACTTATCAATATCTAAAAAATTGAAAAAAAAATTCTCAAATCTTATTATACAAATCGATGGTGGTATTAATGATAAGACTATTCCACTAGTTAAAAACTATGTTGATTGTGTAATTTCAGGAAGTTGATTTTTTAATAATATTGATCAAATAAATTTAAAAACAAAATTATTTCAAAAATAATTTATTTTGTATAAACACTGATATTATTTGTTTTTTTTGTTTTAATAGTTCTATAAATATATAAACCAATTAAAACAATAATTGCAATAAATGCCATAAAAATAATGGCATCTCTATGATTTTTTTTCTTTTTCAACATATTTATTTCATCAGATGGAATAATTTGAATCGAATAGAAATGATCAATTTTGTTAGATCTTACATAACAGCTAACTAATGATGATACATGAAAAATAAAAGTAAGAAATATTCATGTGACTGCAGAGATTACAATTATCAAGAATATAGGATTATATTGAAATCTTCCATCATTAAGAATGCCCCATTTAGGTCCGCTATCTCATCTAAATGTCATTGATCATGCTACTAAATAAACAATTAAAATTACAAAACAACTTAATATATATGACAATGCACAAAATCAATTAATATTTATATAAGCAGTTTTTAAACGCATATACAATTTTTTAATATTGATTGTTATGACTTTTTCTTTTTGAAAATCTACATTTTTTGCTTCGTTTCTAAAATCTATAAAATTATTAGTATAAATAACTAAAAAACTTAATGTTAATATTATGCATGGTAACAATGTTAACATTACTCAATTGCTAATATGAGCACTATTGATAATTACTATACTAGCTCATGATGATAAACTTACCACAATAACATTAATTATCAACCATAAAATAAATAATGCCATAAATCTTTTATATTCATGTATATAAAATTTAGGAATAAAACTAAAATTTTTATTTCTTTTTAGAAATGATTTAAATTTATCTTTCTTTTGTTGTTTAAGCAAAATAACTGAATTGTCTACATTAGTTTTAATATCAAGGGATTGTCCGGCAGTATTTATTTGACTTGTTTTGTTTAAATAAATAGCATTATCAAAATTTTCAATACTTGTTTTTAATGAATCATCATGCATCATATCACACCTCTTATAATATTTATATCTTGTTTGTAAACTAAAAATTTAACAAAAAAAATATATATTTATTAATATATAAATTTTCAAAAAAAAGATTATTAGCACTTAATCAACTAGACTATTTATATTTAATTAATTGTTTTAATTGAACTGTTTTTATACCCAATTTTCTATTAAATTTTGCCTGCTTTTTTTGATTCAAATAAACTAAATCACAGGTCACATTCACATCAACTTTATTTATTCATGCACCAATTCCATATTTATCGACAGGAATTTTATTGTCTATAAAATGTTTAATTTTTTGAAAATTAAAACCTGAAGAAACAATAATTTTTACATTTTCTAAACCACAATTATTTAATGCTTGTCTTGCTTTTAAAACCAACTTAGAACTAACTCCAAAATTATTTTTATTTTTAGATAGTGATTTATCACATATTGAACTAGATGTATCGATTCTAATTGAATCAATTAATTGATATAATTTTTTGTCTATTTTTTTAATTTCAGTAACTACATCATTATGATAATCAACTAAAGCAGAAAGTTTTTCATTAGGATAAGTTTTGTGGTAAGCTCATAATGCTTTTGATAAATTACCATTAAACTGTTGGATTAAAGCATGTGGCATTGTCCCCACAACTTTAACATTCTTATCACATAGTAAACTAACTTGAGCATTAGTTGTAAATATTCGCATTCCTGCTATATAAGCAGCATAACCATCAAACGGTTGAGTAACATAAACATCAGATCTATCACCCATATAAATTAATTGATCGGGTTTAATTAAATTTAAAATCTTTTTTACTTTATTGCATATAGATGATTCTCTAGATAAAATACCATCTAAAACTGATTCTGTTTCAGCAACACTTGAATAATCACCAGAAATTACTAAAATCGGTTGACCAGATCTAACTAAACTACCATCTTTTATTCCATAAACATTAAAATTACCTTTATATTGCTTTAATATTTCAACACAATGACTAATTCCACATACAAAAATATCATTTTTATTTAAGTGGGTATATCTTAAAATAGTATGGTTATGTAAATTATTAGAAGTAATTATTTTTTTAGTTTTAGTCAAATAAATTGCAGTATAAAATGCCTTTTTAATTTTTTCAATATTAAATATTTTTTTCATGATTTTATTATCTAAATATATATTTAAATCCTAATAAATTATAACTTATATTAAAAAATAGTGATTCACTATGAATATTAAGAAAAAATATTAAAAACATATTATAAATTCTTAATTTTTGTAAATAATCTTTTATCTTTTTCTTTGACTCAATTATCAATTGGATATATTTCTGAGAAACTTTTATATAGATAATTTTCATATTTTGGAAAATTATTTTTAAATCTTTTTATTAACATTAAATACACATCTAAATCATTACAAATATTTCTGTGTGTATTTAATCTTCAAGATTGTTTTGTAATTCAACCAGAATAAACATCATTTAGTTCAGGAACAAGAAAATTTATTATTCCACCTAAACCAAATAATGTGTTTTTATTTTTATCATTTAAAGAATTTTCACAAATTAAAATATGAAGAAATAAATGTTCTAATAAATCACAATATACTAATTTATTAGCATGTTGTCATTTATATGGTAATTGCATAGCATAATCTTTCCTTGCAAGCATAATTGCTTTATTTTCCATTATGTGATGGATGACTATACCCTCATCTGTTCTTTTAATTTTTTGATTTTGACTTCAATATACATTGAAAAAATTGCCTTTTGAACGGCCATACTTATTCTTTAAATATTTGCAATATTTTAAATAACTAAATTTACTAACTTTTTTATATTCTTTCAAATTCATAATTTGTTTGTCTTCTATAATTTTGCATTGAATTCTAAAATAAAAAATTTAAATATTATAAGATTATAATATTGTAATTGATATTATCAATATGATAAGTAAATATACTGATGAAAATATAAAAGTCCTTAAAGGACTGGAACCTGTTAGAAAAAGACCTGGGATGTATATTGGATCAACTGATTCTTATGGTTTACATCATTTGGTATGAGAAATTTTTGATAACTCTGTGGATGAAGTCAATGCTGGAAAAGCTAATTTAATTACTGTTATTTTAAAAAAAGATAACTCTATTTCAATTCAAGATAATGGTCGAGGTATCCCAACAGGAAAAAATATAGAAACAAATTTATCAACAGTTGATACAGTTTTTACTACACTTCATGCAGGTGGAAAATTTGATGATACTGCTTATCATTCAGCAGGTGGTCTACATGGAGTTGGATCCTCTGTTGTTAATGCATTAAGTGAATGATGTGATGTTACAGTCTATCGTGATAAAAAAATTTTTGAAGCCAAATATGTTGATGGGGGCAAAATTGCTCAACCATTAAAAGAAATTGGCAAAACAAACTTAACTGGGACAAAAGTAAATTTTAAACCAGATTCCAAAATTTTTAAAAAATGTGAATTTAGTCCATCAATTATTAAAGAAAGAGTAAGAGAAGCTACATATCTGTTTAAAGGTTTAAAAGTTATTTTTAAAGATGAAATAAATGATGTTACCGAAGAATATATAGCTAAAAATGGAATCACAGAATATGTTGACTTTATTAATGCTACAAAAAATATTATTCATAAACCAACTTATTTTAAGGGCAGAAGTAATAATATTGATGTTGAAATTTCTCTTGCATATGTAAATGATTCATCAGAAGTAATTATTAGTTTTGCTAATTCAGTTAAAACTAAAGATGGTGGAAGTCATGAAACAGCATTTAAAACTGCTTTAACTGAAACGATTAATAATTATGCTAGAAAAAATAACATTTTAAAAACAAAAGATAAAAATTTTGATGGATCAGATGTCAGAGAAGGATTAACGGCAGTTATCAATGTATTAGTTCCAGAAAAAATTGTTTCATATGAGGGACAAACAAAAAATAAATTATTTACTCAAGAGGCTTATAGTGCTGTCAAACAAGTTTTTGGTGAACAATTCGCATTTTGATTGGAAGAAAATAAATCTATTGCCATTAAAATCATTAATAAAGCATTATTGGCAAGAGATGCTAAAACAGCGGCAAGAAAAGCAAGGGAAAATATTAAAAAACTTCATGATAAAGAAAATAAACCATCTTTTTTATCTGGAAAATTAGTCCCTGCTCAATCAAAAGATTCAAAATTGAATGAAATTTTTCTTGTAGAAGGTGACTCAGCTGGTGGTTCAGCCAAACTAGCAAGAGATAAAAAACACCAAGCAATTTTACCACTTCGAGGAAAAATTTTAAATGTTGAAAAAGCTAAATTAACTGATTTACTAAATAATGAAGAAATTTCTACAATCATTTTAGCACTTGGAGCTGGAATTAATGATGATTATAATGAACAATCATTAAAATACCACAAAGTTATTATCATGACTGATGCTGATGTTGATGGTGCGCACATTAGAATTTTACTTTTAACATTTTTCTATCGTTTCATGAGAAAGCTTATTGAAAATGGGCATGTTTATATTGCTCTTGCTCCATTGTATAAAATTTCTAAAAAATCATCTTCAACTAAAGAATTTGCTTATGCATGAAATGATGAAGAATTAGAGGAATTAAAAAGTACTTTTAAATCTTATGAAATTCAAAGATATAAAGGTTTAGGTGAAATGAATGCTGATCAATTAAAAGAAACAACAATGTGTAATACCAAAAGAAAATTAATTAAAGTAACTATTGATGATGCAGTTTTAGCTGAGAGAAGGATATCAACATTAATGGGTGATAATGCAGCATTAAGAAAAACATGGATAGATGAGAATATCATATTTGATATGGATGAATAACATATGAATAATCAAAACAATAAAAATATTCCAATAGAAAATATTGTGGCAAATAGTTTTAATCAATATGCTAAATATATTATCCAAGATAGAGCATTACCAGATGTAAGAGATGGATTAAAACCAGTACAAAGAAGAATTATTTATGCTATGAGTGAACTAAATTTGCTTCATACTTTACCACATAAAAAATCTGCTAGAACTGTAGGTGAAGTAATTGGTAAATATCATCCTCATGGTGATAGCTCTATTTATGAGGCAATGGTCAGATTATCACAGGAATGAAAAAATAACATTTGTCTTTTAGATATGCATGGTAACAAAGGATCAATTGATGGAGATGGACCTGCAGCTATGCGATATACAGAATGTCGTTTATCTACATTTGGTGAAATGATGGTAATTGATCTTAAAAAAAATACTGTCGATTTTATTCCTAATTTTGATGGGTCGGAACAGGAGCCAATAGTTCTACCAACAATTTATCCTAATTTACTTATTAATGGAGCTAATGGTATTGCAGCTGGATATGCCACAAATATTCCACCATTCAATCCTTGTGAACTTGTTGATGCTATTATCTGCAAAATAGATTCACCTAATTGTCAATTAGATAAAATTTTAACCATTATGCCCGGACCAGATTTTCCAACTGGTGGAATTATTTCAAATTTAGATGGAATAAAATCTGCCTATAAAACAGGAAAAGGAAAAATCTTAATTGCGGGTGAAATAACAAAAATAAATGACAATGAAATTAATATAACATCTATTCCTTTTGAAACAAATAAATCAGACATTATCAAGCAAATTGATCAAGTAAAAGATAAAATTGATGCATTGAAAATTGTAGAAGTTAGAGATGAATCTGATGCTAATGGTGTAAACATTCTTATTGAGACTAAACAAAATTCAGATTTTGACTTTATTAGAAATTATCTTTATAAAAATACTAAACTTCAAACTAGTTTTAGCTTTAATATGGTTGCTATTAAAAACAGAAAACCTATTTTACTTGATATTCTTACTTTTATTCAAACATTTATTGACCATGCAGAACAAATTATTCTAAAATCAGCTAAATTTGATTTAGATAAAGTAAATACTAGAAAAGAAATTGTAACTGGTTTAATTAAAGCTATATTAATTATTGATGATATTGTTTCAAATATTAGAAAAGCAAATGATAAGGAAAGTGCCATTAATAATTTGATTCAAAAATTTAATTTTACTAATAAACAAGCAGAAGCAATTATTCAATTAAAACTTTATAGATTAACTAATACTGATGTTGCTATATTGAAAGAAGAGTTAACTAATTTAAATAGTCAAATGATTATTTTAAAAAATTTAGTTGATTCTAAAAATGCTCGCTTATTAGAATTGAAAAACAAATTAAGAGAATTTAAAAAAAATTATCCTTTATCTAGAAAATGCAAATTTTCGCATAGAAATAGCGAAATTAAAATTGATGAACTAGATTTAATTGATGATAAAGATCAAATTTATACATTTACTAATAGTGGTTATATCAAGTCATTTAGTAATAAAACTTTTTTAGCAAATGAGCAAAATGATATTTTTTTAAAATCTAATGATCTAATTGTTAATCAATATAAGGCTAATATGCGTGATAAATCATTAATATTTACAAGCAATGGCAAATATATTTCTATAACAAATAATAAAATTCCTGAATGTAAATTTAAAGATATAGGAACTCATATAAATAGCATCATAAATTCATCATTACAAGGTGAAATAATTCAAGTTATTAATTCCAAGTACCAAATTGCTATTAATAAAACTCAAATTGTTATATGTTCAATGTTTGGATACATTCGTCGATGTGAATTATCAGAATTTATTACTAAAAAAAATACCATTAATAAATATGCAAAATTAGATGATGGCGATAAAATTGTAGCTGTTTTTAAAATTGATAATGATCAGCAAAAAATTGTTATTTGTTCAATCAATGGATACATAAACTCTTACTTAGTTGATCAAATACCACATGTTAGTAAAACAGCTAAAGGTGTTAAAGCTATGGGATTAAAGCAAAATGATAAAATATCATCATGTTTTTTAGTAAAACCATCAATAACCCATGTTGCTATAGTAACAAATTATCAACTTAAAAAAATTGATTTAAATTCTATTCCTTTTGGAAACAGATCAAATATTGGCAAATCTGTAAGTGATTTCATTGCTACTAATCCAGGAATTAATGTTATTAAAATATTACCAATTTCCAAAGGAACAATAATTGTTGTTACAAATTCAAATAATCAAAAAGAATATATTGATTCATCAAATATAAATTATATTGAATATAAATCGAAAATTAATAGAACTACTAATCATATAACTAATGCTAATGTTTCTTTTGATATAAAAAGTAAAATGTAATATAAATAAAAAACATATGAATAATAAAATATTAATCTTTGCTGGTGCTTTCAATCCTCCTCACATTGGTCATTTAAAAATTGTACTATGTGTTGCTAATAAAATCAAACCAAATAAAATAATTATTTGCATTGATAAAATTCCACCTTGAAAAAATATTGGTGAACTTGTTCCTTTTTCATATAGAAAACAAATGGTCGAAAATCTTTTTAAAAATCAACTTAAATTTAGTTTTTATCATAACAAAAAAAAATATATATATACCTACAATATCATTGAAGATATAAAAAATAATTTTCCAAATTCAAAACTCTTTTTTCTAATTGGGCAAGATCAATATTTATTAATTAAAAAGTGAAACAAATATGATTCACTAAATAAGTTAACAACAATTATTTGTTATAAACGATCAAACAAAAAAATAATTCAAATAGCAAAAAAACATCTAATTATTGATGATAGAATTTTCGCTTATTGTAGTACAAAATTACGATCTAAACCTAATATAAATCAACTAGGAAAATCAAATTATCAATTCATTAAAAACAATAAATTATATTTACAATACCAAATAAAAAAATACATGAGTGAATATAGATATTGTCATACCTTGCGTGTGTTAGATACTATATCAAAAATAGCTATTTATAATAATTTTAATGATAAAGACATATGAAGATGTCAGATTGCTGCAATCTTACATGATATAGCTAAAGAATTACCTATACATAAACTGCAACACCTTATATCTGCTAATGAACTTGCCAGCTTTCCTAGTCTTCATTGTGCTCACGGCTTAGCTGGGGCAAAAATTGCTAAACAGAAATTTAAAATAAATGATCCAAAAATTTTAGATGCAATAAATAGCCATGTCATTTTTAAAAAAACAAGTTTTAAAAACAAGATTGCTAAAGCTCTATTTTGTGCTGATAAATTAGAACCAGCAAGATCTGAAAAAGACATCAAAAATAGATGTATACTATTTAATGAATGTCTCCAAAATTTATCAAAAACATTTTTGAAGATTTTAAAATTAAATGAGAAAAAATACTAATGATTGGTCTAATTGCTGCAGAAAAGGAAGAAGTTGGTAATCTTCTAAAAGAAATAAATGCAAAAATTATTGAATTTAATAATTTTTGTTTTTACATTGGATCATTAAATGATAAACAAATAGTAATTTGTTTTTCAGGGGTGGGCAAAGCTAATGCTGCTGCTGCAACCATGAATATGATTATCAATTTTCAACCAACAATAATAATAAATATTGGTATGTGTGGTAGCCATAAGCCTAATATATCAGTTGATGATTTATTAATTGTTGATTCATTAATGTATTGTGATGTTGATCTAACAACACTTAATTATCCTGCCAACCAGTTACCAAATGAAAAAAAAATATATCCAATTAATCAATCAAATATTTTATTATTAAAAAGATTGTTTAACAATGCTAAAATTGGTGCATTAGCTACTTCTGATTCATTTATAAACGCTAAAAATATTGAACAATTCCCAGCAATTGTTCAAGGAAAAATATTAGGATTTGATATGGAAGCAACAGCAATTGCACAAATATGCAACAAAACTAATGTTAATTTCATTTGCTTAAAAATAATATCTGATAATTTATGCACACCACAAACTAATCATTTAAATCAATATCGAAATAATTTTCATGTTTTTGCTAATCATATTTGTCAAATTTCTATTAAAATATTAAAATACTATTCTAATGTAAAATTAACTAATTAATTCTATAATAGATAAAAATATATAATTAATATCTAATCATGATGAAATCAAACATTGATTGCAAGAATGAACACAAACATAATTTTTTTACCACCAGAATAAAACAGTCCAATGAGACACTTATTGAATCTATTGAAGGTAAAAAAATTTATTCAAAGAAAAATATCTTTTTTTTGTTTTTTTTCTTTGTTCTTTCACTTGTCTTGATTGCCTTAGCATTTAGTTTGGTTCTTAAAATAGATGTAAAACAATTTTTTGGTGCAATAAATAATGGATTTAATAGAAAAATTGGCTATGTTTTATTTGTTTGTTTTTGTCTTGAATATCTATGAAGTATTGCATATGCATTTCTTGGTTTTTATCCACGTTTATCAAAAATCAATATTAATATTCCCACATGGGAATATATTATTTTTTCTTTAACGATTGCATTTTTTAAAGGAATAACACCACCATCAATTTTCATCGATCCATATACAATGTTTTGACTAAAAACCAAAGGTTTATCAACAGATAAAGCAACAAGCATTGTAATTACTAACTCCCTTACGTGACAAGCAGCAGCATTAACTGTTACTTTACCATCCTTTATTTATTTATGAACTATTAATGATGGATTTATAAAATTAGTGCAAAACAGAGACGGTTGATTCACACTGATAACTGTTATTTTAGGGATGGGATTTAATTTTTTATGTTTTTTTGGTTGATTTATTTTATGTTGATCTAAAAAAATTCATTTCATTCTTTCTCGTGTTGGTAATTGAATTAAAAAAAAATTTGGGATGAAATATCATACAAAAGAACAAATTGAACAAAAATACCAAATAAGAGCAACAATGCGAAATAATTTTATAAATCTTATTAAAGATTGAAAAATATCTTTAATATGTTTTGTTTTATATGTTGGTTTTGAGATTTATTTATATTTGTGTATATGCTTTGGAATGATATTTACTCAAGAGAATACAAATATAAATTTCTATATGGCTTTTAATTGTGCTAATGTTGCTGTTACAGCAAATACTATTTTCTTTTTTATCCCTGGCGGGATATTAACTCTTGATAAATTTTTAAAAGATTTATTAACATTAACAAACTGTTGAAAAAATAGCAATGTTAATGAATGAGAAAAAGAAAGAATCACTATCAATAGTATTTTTTTATGACGATGATTCTATACTTATTTGCCAACATTAACAGGAACAATAGGGGCCATTCCTCTAATAACGATCCAATTGATTCAATATAAAAATAAGAAAAAACTTCGCAAAAATGTTAAATAAAAATAAAATTATTATTTTTGGTTGTGGTATATCAGGTGCAACTATTGCCAATATTTTTGCTAACAAAAATTGACTTGTTGAGATTTATGAAAAAAATAATTATGTAGGGGGAAAATGCTATGACTATAAGAACAAAAATGGAATCTTAATTCATAAATTTGGCCCTCATATTTTCCACACTTCAAATAAAATTGTTTACAATTTTTTGACAAGATTTTGTAAATTAAATAATTTTATCAATAAAGTTTTAGTTAATGATGGTAACAAACCATTATACCCACTACCAATAAATTTCCAGTCTATCATGACAATTGATAATGTCCATGGAAAATATATAATTAACAAATTAAAACAACACTTTCCAAAACAGGAAACAATTAGTTTATTTGATGCTCTGGCAATCAATGATCAATATATCAAAGAATTTGTTGCATATGTTAAAAAAAATGTTTATATTAGTTACACAACCAAAATGTGAGGAATGAAATTCAATAATGTTGATCACGATATTATAAATAGGGTCAAAATTATCCTTGGTTATCAACATAATTATTTTCCATTGGACAAATACCAAGGATTGCCCATTGGTGGATATACTTCTTTAATAAAAAAAATGATTAGTCATAAAAACATTACCATTAAATATAAAACTAATGCTAATAGGATATTAAAATTTAATAACAAAAACATATTATTAAATGATCACGAGATAAAATTTCCAATCATTTATTGTGGCTCACTTGATGAACTACTTAAATACAAATATGGAATTTTGGGTTATCGAAGTCTTAATATACATTTTAAAACACTTCCAATTAATAAATTCCAGTCTACTGCAGTTATTAATTATCCCAACCACCCTAAAATAACAAGAATAGTTGAATATAAACAAATGACAAAACAAAAAATTAATAACACAACAATTTCTATGGAAACTCCTGGTTCATTTGATATTCATTCTAAACTATTTCAAAATAGATTTTATCCATTACAAAATAGTGTTAATAAAGCAATGTATAAAAAATATTATGATTATTTTAAAAAATATTATAATTTCTACACACTAGGTCGTTTAGGCAAATATACATATATTGACATGGACGATGCTATTTTAAATGCAATCAAATTAGCAAAGAAAATTACACATGAAAAAATTTGAAGAAACTAGAATTAAATACATTGAAATCTTAACTAAACATTTCAAACATCCTATTCCTATTGCGATTATATCACCATTAAAAAATATCAATAATGCTAATATCATAATTTATAATAGTGGTTTGCTTGGCACTATTTCGGGATCAATATTGTTAAATCATAAGTTTTATGACAATTACTATTTTGTTTGTTATGATAAAATGTTTCATGGGAACAACAAAAATAATCCATCACAATATAAAAACAAATACCTAATTGAGTTAGATGATATTGTCAATTATATTAAGAATTTATTCCCTAACAAAAAAATATATTTATTTGGTGAATCATGAGGAGCAGGAATAAACTTATTGTATTATAAAAAAAAGGGTTTCAATAAAATAAAAAATGTGATAATTTGAAACATGCCAACAAAATGAAACTCACCAGAAAAATATAGTTTCAAAATAGTGGTCCAAACAGTCTGCAAAATGCTTTTATCGTTTTTTTTTAAAATTCCATTTATTTTACCAAATTTGCAATCAGATTTTATTAAGATAACTAGAAATGAATTACTTATTAAAATTAAACAAATGTCAATAGCAAGTAAAAATCATAGTTTTTCTGTTTTAGCATGTTGAAGATATATTAGAATATTTAAAAAATTAATTTTAAAATGTAATAAATTAAAATATAAATTTTTGTATATTCAATCAGGACAAGATATAATGGCTAAAACTAATACAATCAATTTATTAAAAATAAAGTTAAATAGGAATAATTTTGCATTTATTCCAACCGGTTACCATATTTTATCATTAGAACCATATGAAGCAAATTTATTGTATAAAATAATAAATAACTATATAGAACGAAACAACTAAATATTATGAAAACTTTCTCTATAATTACTGCATGTTACAATAGTAAAGAATATATAGGTGATTGCATCCAATCAATTATTAAAAATAACTATCCATTAGATAAAATCGAGCATATCATAATTGATGATGGTTCAACTGATGATTCAATTAAAATATGTAAGCAATATGCTAGAAAATACCCCCATATTAAATTTTTTTCTAAGACAAACGGTAACTGAGGTAGTGTTATTAATTATGTTAAAAACAAAAAATTAGTAAAAAATGACTATGTTATAGTTTGTGATTCTGATGATGTGTTATTACCTAATGCATTTAAAATAATTAATAAAAAAATTAAAGATGCAGATGTTTTAGCAGCATCATTCTATCGCTGAAATAAACATACAGGTAGGAAAGTATACATTACCCCATACATAACAATTTGACCGTTCTACACAAGATTAGTTAATAATCAAACAACTAAATATTACACTCCATTTATGTGTCCCCAATCTTGTATTTTTAAAAAAGAAATTTTTTATAAATTACCTAATTTAAAGGAAAAACTTGCCTATCAAGATACCATTCTTTATTACAATATCATTAAACTATCTAACATTATTATGGTAACAAAAAAACCAATTTGCTTATATTGAGTTACAAGAGAAAATAATACAATGAAAAATTTTAAAAAACAAATTAAATATTTATTGATGATTGTTCAAAATCTTAGATATTTTGAACAAAAAAACTGAATTGATCCTTTCGTAGTAAATTTAATGGGATCGAAAAGACTTCGTGATTATTTGAAAAAAAATAATCTTACATTTAACTTTAAAGGTAAACTACATTTAAAATATTTGCCAATAATTACAAGACCAATTTTTAGATTGTTATATTTAATAATGATTAAAAAATTTATTAAATGTAAAAAAATATTTAATTACAAATAAATTTCCTATATATAGCAAAATCTTCATCAAAACAAAAGATTTTTAAATATTTGTGAACTTTGTCTGTTTCCCATTGTTTAATATTGTTGGAAATAGGTCAACCTCATGGACCAGCACAAAAATGTTTAATAATATCATTAGGATATAATCTCTTAGATTGACGATTAAAACGATATTGATCATCTGGAAAAAGTAAGAATTTTGTTTTTGCTTTATTTATAGATGTTTGATCTGGTCAAAATAATCTTTTAGAATTAAAAACATTTCTAGCTTCACTAAATAAATTAGTTGTCCTTGCTTGAAGCATATTTATTAATAATACTCCTGTATTAATAGTATTTTTACTTAATATTCGTCTTAATCATCAATTATTTGCTGCAGCAAATTCATAATTGGTGATATCTATATTAAATAATTCTTCAATGTTCCCGCAAGCCATGGTGTCTATGTCTAAATAAATTATTTTTTTATCTAATATTGGATATAAATCAAGCAATAGACGTAATGAAGCATATGGAGAGAATTTTTTATTAAATAGATTTTTTTTATTTGTTAAATACTTTAATGCATTTTTTTCACAATTAATAATTTGACAATAACTATTTTTGTTATATTTTTTTACAAGTTTATTTAAAAGCAAGTAATGTCTATTACTTAATGCAGAATATGATTTGTTCAGATCTAAAAAATTACCTGTTAATATATAAAAATATATTTGTTGTTTACATCTTTTAGCAATAGATAGGATTGACAAAAACAAACCAACAAAATATTTATCATTGCATGAATATACTATTTTTATCATATTAATATTTATACTAAAAAAATGATTAAACACTAATGTTAAAATAATGGTTCAGCAGTCATTTCAAATGGTTTTTTAATTTTTAAATATTTCAAAATAGTTGGGGCAATATTAGCTAAACAACCATTTTTTAATTTTATATTTTTATCTGTACAAATGAAAAAAACAGGAGCTAAACTATGAGTAGTAACTTTATTATGATTCTCATCCAACATATAATCACAGTTACCGTGATCGGCTGTAATAAATAATGTAATGCCATGCTTTTTGGCTATTGACATAATTTTACCAAGACATTTATCAACCGTTTCTATTGCTTTAATTGTTGCATTCCAATTACCAGTATGACCAACCATATCACAATTTGCAAAATTACATACTGTAAAATCATACTTAGAAAAATTGGCAATTAATTTATCACAAATTAAATTAGCTGACATTTCTGGTTGTAAATCATATGTAACAACATTAGGACTCTGGATAAGAATTTTTTGTTCGTTTTTATAATTAATTTCTTTACCACCATCAAAAAAGAAAGTTACATGAGCATATTTTTCTGTTTCAGCTATTCTTAGTTGCTTTAAATTATTAATTTCTAATACTTTCCCTAATGTATTTTCATATTGTAATGGTGGATAAACAATAATATCAGAAGTTATTCCATCATATTTTACCATTGTTACTAAAAATAATTGTAATTGTCAATATACAGATGAACAATCATACAATGATGTTTTTTTAAAAAGATGACACATTTGTCTAACTCTATCTGGTCTAAAATTAGCTAAAAAAACAACATCATTTTTAGCTAATTTTGTTTGAGGAAGTGATTTATTAAATGCAGGAACAATAAATTCATCAGTCACATTATTGCTATATGAATTATTAACATATGAAATAGGATCTATAAAGCATTGTCCTTTATGACACATGGCATCAATAGCTAATTGGACTCTGTCTCAATTTTTATTTCTGTCCATTCCATAATATCTACCACCAATTGTTCCTAAATGAATATTAGGATATTGTTGAATTTGTTTCATAATAATAGACAAATCATTAATAAATGAATTAACAGATGTATCACGACCATCAGATAAGCAATGGACAATTGTTCTTACTTTTTTTTCACCACATAATTTTATTGTTTCGAGAATATGAGTTAATTTGCTATGAACACCACCATTAGAAGTCAGACCAATAATATGAAAATTTGTATTAAGTTGTTTGGCATGATTAATTGCTGACAATAAATTAGGATTAATAACAAAATTTTTATCTTTTATATCATCATTTATTCTAACTAATTCTGATTTGATGACTCTTCCTGATCCAATATTCATATGACCAATCTCTGAATTCCCCATTTGTCCATCAGGCAAACCAACAGCACTACCAGATGCTTGCAATATTGAAGAAGGAAAATTGGATAACAAATCTTCTATATTGGGGTGTTTAGCAGCTAAAAATGCATTACCATATTCAGTTTTGCTAAAACCAAGACCATCCAAAATAATTAAACAAATTTTTTTATTTAGCATTAAATACACTTTCTAATATTTTAATGAATTTATGAACATATAAACTTGCTTTACCAATCAATAATCCATCAACATTTTTTTGCATTATTATATTGATAGCATTATTTTCATCAACAGAACCACCATACAAAACAGGGGTTGGGCATGACATTGAATTATTAAATATTTTTTTTAGTATTGCTTTAATAAAACTACAAATATTTTCTATTTCTAAAAGACTAGGAATTTTACCTGTTCCAATAGATCACAATGGTTCATATGCTATTATGCATTTTTGTTTATGAACATGATTAATATTGGAAAAAATGGTTTTTAATTGTTTAGCCAAAAAATTTTTTGTTTGTTTTTTCTTGTATTGATCTAATGATTCACCGATACAAATGATAGGAATAATTTTGTTTTTCCAACAACTAATTAATTTTTTGTTAACTATCTCATCATTGACATTAAGATATTTTCTTGTTTCACTATGACCAATAATTACATATTTTATCCCTAATTCTTTTAATTGTTGACAACTAATTTGACCAGTATAACTACCTGTTTCAGCATATGAAACATCCTGAGCTAAAATATTTATTGTAGGATGTTTTAATGAGGTTGCAATTGATAAACCTAAAAATGTTGGAGCAATTCCGTAAATAATTGATTTAGCAAAAGTCAAATTTTTGTGTTTTTTCAAATGATTATTAAAATAATTAAAATAGTCAACAATATCTTTATTTACTTTATTAAGTTTTCAATTGCCAAAAATATATTTATAGTTAGATAATGACATTATTTAATCCAATTTAAATTACTAATTAATTTATTCTCAATAAGTGAAATAGCATCTTTTGCTATTGATTTCAATTGACCTAAGATTTTACCATTTATATTTAAATATATTTTAAATTTGGGTTCTGTACCTGATAATCGAAATTTAATTCATGAATCATTACTTAATTGTCATTTAACAGAATCAGATTCCTTTTCAAATGAAATAGCTATTATTTTGTAACCACATATATCTTTTTCTTTAAATTTTAGAGCTTTATTCATTACTGACTTACCTTGTTTCAATCAGTTATCAGATTTAATAAGATAACTTATTGTTTGAGAATATGTTGCTCCATATAAACTAAATATCCTAATTTGAATATAGTCATGTAAATCAACAAATCATGTAGAAACAAAAGATAAAATTTCCAAAGCTAAACAAATAGCACCAAAGCAATCTTTATCACGACAAACAGCATGTGTTAATGATCCAATAGCTTCTTCAAAAGCAACAACCATTTTACTATTCTTTTCTAACTTATCAATTAAGTTGCACATTCACTTGAATCCTGTTTTTGTTCTAATCACTTTAGCATTATATTTTTGAGCTATTTTATCAATGTAATTAGTTGAAACATAAGTAGATAGAATATATGGACTATTTTCAAACTTTTTACAATTTAAAATATAATGACAAAAAATTATTCCAAGTTCATTACCATTTAAAAATCTTCATCGATTAGTTTTCTTAAATCCAATAGTCATTCTATCGCCATCAGGATCACAACCAAAAACTACAGTTGCTTTTTTAGCATTAGCAAATTTTATAACATCATTAAATGCATTTATATTTTCTGGATTAGATATAGGACAATCTTCAAAGTGGCCAGAAATAGTAGCATGTTTAGGATATAAATAAATTTTTTTAAAACCTAATAATTTTAAAAATTTAGGCATCAATTCAGTAGTAGTCCCATGAAACCCAGTAAAAACAATTGGAAATTTTTTTAACAAGTTTTTCTTATCTAAAAAATCTTTATTAATAACTGTAGCATTGATTACTTCTTTAAAAAAATCATTAGTTATTTGGTCATAATTAATAAATTTAATTAAACCTTTTTTAATCGAAAGTTTATAAATGTCATTTAAATTCAAAATATTTTTCGAACTTGGCATACATTTAACAATGTGCATCGCTTCGTTAGGTAAAACTTGAGCTCCAGATTTATTGTATACTTTAAAACCATTGTCTTCTTTTGGATTATGACTAGCAGTTATATTCACACCGCCAACACAACCTAATTTTTTAATTGTATAAGAAATAATTGGGGTAGGCATAAGTTTATTTTGCTCAAATAAATAAACATTTAGTCCTATAGCACAAGCCACTTTGGCACATTCAATAGCAAAATCAGCAGAATGCAATCTATTATCATGACCAATTACTATATATTGGTTATCATCATTTTTTTTACGTAAATGCTTACAATAACCAATCATCATTTGTTGATAAACAAATTTGTTCAAATAATGAACACCTGGTCCCATTTTGGCTCTAACTCCAGCTGTACCAAATTCCAAATTAGAAGAATTAAAGGCAATAGATTTTTCAATTTTAGACATATTGTTTATTTTAGTTTTTAAATCAGCATCAACATATGGGCATTTTAATCAATCATTAAAATCTAAAGCATTGTATTGAATTTTTTTTGTTTTTTTCATTAACATTATTTTTTCCCTCCAAAAGTTAAAATAGGTTTATCAGGGAACAATTTACTAAAAAAAGTTACATTACAAGAATTAAGTTTATTTTTTGTATAAACAAAAACTTTTGTTGAAGGTATTGAAAAACTAGAAGCAACTTGACGACATGCTCCACACATAGAAATATTTACTATATTAGAAATAACATGTATTTCATATATTTTTTTCATTCCGTTTGTTATACCATTAAAAATGGCATTGCGTTCAGCGCAAATGCCTTC
The DNA here is from genome assembly GCA_902766725.1 of uncultured Ureaplasma sp. GTDB lineage: Bacteria > Bacillota_I > Bacilli_A > Mycoplasmatales > Mycoplasmoidaceae > Hennigella. The sequence goes on along the minus strand of CACXEQ010000024.1, from coordinate 43,977 downwards.
TGGAAAAACAGGATCCTCATAATTAACCCCTTTAAAAATACCTTTATCAGTAACAATAATAGCTGCTACATTTATTTTAGAAAAAGGAGCAACAGATTTTTTTAATAAATGAATAAGATCATTATAAAAATTATTCTTAATTTTCTTAGACATAAATTATCCTTTTTATTACAGGTAAAAGCTTAGGTTTTGCTTTGCGTATATCCAAGCATTGCAAAACGTTATGATATATTTCATCATTATTAATAGGTTTGGAACTATAACAAGTCATTACACATTCACCTTTGCGTAATTTTGCTCCTCATTTACGGTGTCAAATCATACCAGCTTGGAAATCAATTTTATCTGTTTTTAGAATTCTTCCAGCACCTAATCTTGAACAAATTAAGCCTATTGATGCATTAGATTTAAAAGTTAAATAACCATTCCGACACGCAATAAAATCATATTTATATTTTGGGTGTCAATATTTTTTTGCTTTAATAATATTAATATTTGCTCCTTGGGAAGCAAGTCATTCATAAAATTTATTCAATGCCATTTTAGATTTGATAACATAATCAACTTTGTTATAAGCTGATTGATAAGATATTTTCTTGTCATATGACATAATAATTGTCGATGCAATTTTATAAATAAGTTTCATAAGATCTTGATCATAATCTTTATCACCAGCTAAAAATTTTTGAGCCTCTAAAACTTCAATAGCATTGCCAACAGTTTTACCAAGTGGTTGATCCATATCAGTAAGAAAAATTGTTAATTTTCTTTTCATTTTTTTAGCAATTGCAACTAAATATTTAACAAGTTTTAACGCTTTAGCATAAGTATCACAAAAAGCACCTGAACCATATTTAACATCCAAAAAAACATGAGTGCCTAAAATAGAAAACTTTTTTGAAAGAATTGAACTTGCAATTAAACCATAATTATTAACTGTTCCAGTAGCATTACGAAGATTGTATAAAACTTTATCAGCAGGAACTAAGTCTTCAGTTTGACCAGATAAAAATATTTTATGTTTGGTCAACATATTTAACATTTGTTTTTTAGTTAGATTTGTATTCACACCAACAGATTCAAGTTTATCAATAGTACCACCTGTAAATCCTAAACCTCTACCAGAAATTTTAGCTACTGGCAAACCATAAGATGCAATAATTGGTAACAAAATTAAACTTACTTTGTCCCCAACCCCACCTGTTGAATGTTTATCTACAATATCAATACTATTTTTTCTTAAATCAATATGTAATGAATATTTTCACATAGCTTTTGTTAAATAGAAAGATTCATCAACTGATAAACCATTGATATATACTGCCATTAGTCATGTAGATACAAGATAATCAGGTAAAGATTTATCAACAACTGCTTTAATTAATTGATCAATTTCTTGTTCAGTTAATTGTTTTTTAATTGCTTTTTTGTGAATAATATCAACAATCTTCATATCGATTAGCCTTTAATAAGCATTACACCTTTACTAGTTCCTAATCGATCAGCACCAGCATTAATCATATCAATTGCATCTTTTAATGATCTAATTCCTCCAGAAGCTTTAACCTTTACATCAGGACTAGAATATTTTCTTAGTAATGCTACATCTTCCACAGTTGCCCCATATGTAGAAAAACCAGTTGATGTTTTAATAAAATCCGCTTTAGCATCAGAAACACATTTACAAGCATTAATTTTTTGTTCTTGGTTCAATAAACATGTTTCAATAATTACTTTTAATAAAACTTTAGATTTATGACAAACATCAACAATTAATTTAATTTCGTTAGTCACATATTCTAAATTGTTTTGTTTTAATGCAGCAATATTCAAAACCATATCTACTTCATTAGCACCTTTGGCTATAGCATCCTTAGCTTCAGCAATTTTTCCTTCGACCGTCATTTGACCAAGCGGAAAACCAATTACAGTGCAAACTTTAACATTAGAATTTAATAGTTCCTTTTTACAAAAAGAAATATTACATGGATTAATGCATACAGAGGCAAAATTATATTTTTTAGCCTCGTCACATATTTTTTTAATTTCATCTCTTGTTGCATCTGGTTTTAATAATGTGTGATCAATATATTTATTTATTGTTATACTCATATTTCTATTCTTTCTCCTTTATTATTGCTTCTAAAGCTAAATGAATCATATTTTTAAATTTTGTTTCTCTATCATAACTTGACATTGCTAATTTTGTTTCTAATATATCACTAACTGTTAATAAACAAGCAGCATGTTTATTAAACATTTTAGCCATCATAAATAAACCAAAAGATTCCATTTCACTTACATGACACTTAGTTAATCGATTCAATTGTGTAGAATCTAATTTATTATAGAAAAAATTATTTGATACAACTGGTATACATTTAACAGAAATATTCAATTGTTTAGCTGTTTTTGTAAGTAGCTTTAATGATGATGCTGTAGGGTAGAAAACATTCTTTTTATCTGGTTTGATATTAAACCAGTTAGTAATAGGTGTATCACTTCAACCATATTTTGCTAAAATAACATCTCCAATTTTACAATTACTCTTTTTAGCAACACCACAACTACCAACTCTATAAATAATTTTGACACCATAATAAGCAAAAAGTTCATAAGTATAAATACAAATAGATGGTATTCCCATACCATGAGCCATGACAGAAATATCAACATTTTTATACTTACCAGAATAACATCGTATGCCTCTAACATTTGATACACACTTAACATTTTTTAAAAATGTTTTAGCTATCCATGAAGCTCTTTTAGGATCACCTGGCATTATTACTTTTTTAGCAATTTGTCCATATTTAGCTTGATTGTGAGGAGTTGGAGTGTTTTTTGTAGATAAATAAATTCTGTTATTTCCCATATTAAATACCTTTCTTGTAACTTGTATCTAAAAGTACATTTAAGCCTTTATGAACAATCTTAACACTACATTCACTCTGATTATCCACTAAAACCCCATCAAATTCAATTGTTTCTTTTTCAAGAAATTTAAGACATAATTCTTCACAATTAAAAAGAACTGTTGGCTTGATTTGACCAATTTTTCCTTTTAAAATTTTGGCAAAGTAATACAATGTAAAAAAGTGATTGAATTTTTTAAGTCATGAAACAGAAATATAACCATCATCAACTTTAGCATTAGGAGAAATAATTATTCCACCACCAACACAAGCACCATTAGCAATAGAAAATCATGGAGACTTAATTCTTGTGTATTTGCCACCATTAATTGATAAATCATATGAATGTAATTTTCATGTAAGTGCAGCCTTTAGAGCTGATAATTTATATTTGGTTTCCGGTTTGAACCTTTTCATTTTACTTTTACAAATATTTATATCAGTTGAAATTCCTAAATTAATTGCATTAATAACTTTATATTTATTATTAAGCAAAAAATAATCAACTTTTTTTATTGTTGGGTTATTTATATAACTACTAATGGTTGCAACTGGATCAGATTTATTTACTTGCATTGATCTAGCAAAATCATTACCTGAACCATATGGCAAAATTCCAATATTTGTTTTAGAAAAATTAACAATCCCATTAACAATCTCATTTAATGTTCCATCACCACCCATTGAAATAATAGTACATTCTTGATCTTGATTTGTCAATGATTTAGTTATTTCCGTTGCATGGTTGATTTTTTCTGTTATAAAAATATTTAAATTTAAATTTTCTTGTTTATTTGCCCATTGCTTAATTTTTTCTAATGGTTGAATAGCTCTACCTGCACCAGAAGTTAGATTGCAAATTAAATGTATTTTTTTCATAATTTAACTCTATTTGCTATATATTATAATAACTAATATTAATATAAGTAAATAATAATAATTAATCATGAAAAAAATTACAAAAGCTATCATACCTGCAGCAGGATTAGGAACAAGATTATTGCCAGTTACTAAATCTATTCCAAAAGAACTATTACCAATAATAAATACCCCAATCATTCAACATATAGTTAATGAAGCTATTAATAGTAAAATTAAGCAAATAATAATTGTAATTTCAAGAGGCAAAGAAACAATTATAAACTATTTCTCCCAAAACAAAAAACTTGAAAATATCTTGCTTAAAAAACATAAAGATTACTTGTATAATCTTGTTATTGAAGCTAGACCAAAATGTGATATCAAATTTGTTTATCAACCTGAACAATTAGGTTTAGCTGATGCAATATATTGTGCAAAAAAATATATAAAAAATGAACCTTTTGCTGTTTTATTAGGGGATGATATTGTTATTAATAAAAATAAACCAGCCTTACAACAGTGTATTGATGCTTATTACAAAGTTAGATCAACTGTACTAGGTGTTAAAAAAGTTCCAATTAATGATGTCGATAAATATGGAATTATTTCTCCAATAAATAAATCATTTACCAAAAATAAATTATTTCCAATTAATGATCTAGTAGAAAAACCTACTATTAAACAGGCTCCAAGTCAATATGCTATTTTAGGTAGATATGTTTTTAATTATGACATTTTTGATATGATTAAAAAAACTAGCTTTGATAAAGCACATGAAATACAAATTACAAATTCTATCAAATTATTAATTGAAAATAAAAAGCAAGTTTATGCTTATGATTTTGATGGTTGCCGATATGACACTGGTAATAAACTAGATTATGTAAAAACTATAATTGATTTTGCTTTAAAAGATCAAGAAATAAATAAACAAATAAGACAATTTATAAATAAAATTAAATAAAAATGACAATATTAAATGTAGGTGGAGCAGGCTATATTGGTTCTGTAGCAACAGAAAATTTTATCCAAAATGGTTACAAAGTAATTGTTTTAGATGATTTATCAACTGGATTTAAACAACTTGTTCATCCACGAGCAAAATTTATTCATGGATCAATGCTTGACTATAAATTACTTGATAATATTTTTAAAAATAATAAAATTGATTTTGTGACTTTATATGCTGCAAAAATAATTGTTCCTGAATCAATGGAAAAACCAATTAGTTATTATGAAACAAATATTATTGGATTAATTAATGTATTAAAAGTAATGAAAAAAAATAAAGTCAATAATATTCTTTTTGCTAGTTCAGCAGCTGTCTATGGAAAAAATAATAAAATGCCTTTGAATGAATTATCAAAAACAAATCCATGCAATCCTTATGGAACAAGCAAATTGATTTGCGAAAAAATTATTACATCTATATGTAATATTCATAAAATAAATTATGTTATTTTTCGCTTTTTTAATGTGGCAGGAACAAGTGATAATGGTAAATATGGTATGTTAAAAAAACATCCATCTTTATTAATACCATGTATTAACAAAGCAATTATTAATAATGATCCAATTAATATATTTGGTAATAAATATAAAACCAAAGATGGAACATGCTTGCGTGATTACATTCATGTGGAAGACTTATCTAATGCAGCTTTGTTAGCACTTAAATATTTAAGCAAAAATAATTCAAATATTTTTTGTTTGGGCACCAATAAAGGTTACACAGTAATGGATATTGTTAAAATTTATAAAAAATGCTTTTATCCAAAACTTAAATATACTATTAAACCAAATAGAAGTGGTGATCCTGATAAACTAATTGCAAGCAATAGTAAAATTAGAAGAATTTTAAATTGAAAAATTAAATACAATTTAGAAGATATGATAATATCTGATTACAACTTTAGAAAAAAATATATTAAATAATATGTCAAAAAATTTAAAAACTTGAACAATATTGATTTGCTGCTATAATTGCACAAAAACCATTCAAAAAACTCTAAACTCTATTATTTTTAAAAACAATGATGATATTGATGTCTTATTAGTGGATGATGGCTCTACTGATAATTTGTATAAAGTTATTAAACCTTATCTTAATTCTTGCCCTAAACAAATCCATTATTTTAAAAAACAAAACGGCAATCAAGGCAGCTGTATAAATTTTGCCATAAAAAAAGCTAAAAGTAGATTTTTTTCATTACTTGATAGTGATGATGAATACAACATTAATTATTTTCAAGAAGTTTTAAATAATTTAAGACAAATAAGAAAAAATACTGATTTGGTTATTCTAAATTATGATATGTTATTTCATAAAAAAAATAAAATTAAACATAAACGATCAGTAATTTCATTAACATCAAAAAAAAGAAAATATGTTAATTTTAATAACATGACATTATATTCAATTTTAACTATTCATAATTCTATTTACTCTTTATCTCTACTTAAACAAATTCAGCCATTACCAGAATATGTCAGTTTTTCTGACATTGCTTTATATTATCAAACTTTATTAAAAATAAAAAAAATTGTTTATTTAAATAAAAAAATTCATTTATATCAATACCATATTCGTAAAGATGAGCAAATAATTTACATAAAAAATTCTATTAAAAAATTTGCTGATTTTTTATATGTTTTTGAATATTTACTAACTATTCCTATCAAAAAGTTACCTAAAAAAAGAATTATGGCTGCTAAAAAAATTATTAATTATCTTTTATATTGAATAATGGAAGTATTAGCTCAAAACTATAACTTTACTAAAAAACAAAAATCAACTATTATCAAAGAATGCTATAGAAAAGTAAAAGCATATGAAATTGAAAATGATTGCATTGGAAAAATCACTCCTATTATTTTGAAATTATTTCATAAAACAAAATATAGTGGAATATTTTTTGCTAAATTTATTTATAACATTGTTCCATCAAATATTGTTCAAGCCACAAAATGAACAAAAGATCAAAAAAAAGAAGCTTCATACTTACTTAAAAAAATGAGATTACAAGATAAACTAATTCAAAAGCATGACAAATTATTTAAAAACTCTACCAAAATCTCCAACTTTTAAATTTTGACAATCTAATTCAATTCTATATAACCTCATTGGTTTATTTATTATTTCAACATATTGCTGATTATTAACATCAAAAATTTTTTTAATTTTAATATTGGTAATAAGATCATGACTAGAGCCAAATACTTCTAGTTTATTATTGACATTTAAATAATTTTTAGAAATTATTTCATAAACAAATTTACTTATCTTTTTCTTAATAATGAAAACAAAATTTTGTAAAACACTATTTTTTTGATCTTTGTTATATATCATTTGATAATTATTAGGATTACCATTAAATCAACCAACAGATGTTAGACGATTCGCTGCTTTGGCTAGGTCATTTATATACATTGTAATTCTTTTTTGAGTTAAACAATTATGATAATAATCATTTAATGCATGAGCATAATTGTTGCAAATTGTAGCAATATAATGTGATGACTTCATTCTTCCTTCAATTTTCAAACTATTAACACCTATCTTAATTAACTTTTTTAAATTGGATATATGGCATAAATCTTTAGCAGATAACATAAATTTATTGGAAATTATTTTTTTGTTTTTATCATATAGTTTTCAATATCATCTACAACTTTGAGCACAACCACCAACATTAGGATCACGCAAACTAAAAATATTTGACATCATACAATGACCTGAATAGCTCACACATAAAGCACCATGAATAAAATATTCTACATCCATTTTATTTTTTAAATTTTTTATCATTAGTTTTAAATTTTGAAAATCAACTTCGCGAGCTGTAATTACTCTTTTAGCACCAACAGTTGTTTTTCAAAATAATGCAGCTTTTGAATTTGTTATTGATTGCTGTGTTGATACATGAATAGCTATTTTAGGATAATATTTATGAATTACATCCATAATATATGGATCTGCACAAATAAGTCCATCAGGATTACATAGCATAATTTTATCTAAATATTTTTTGAATCCATGAATCATACTATTATGACATATTATGTTTATCACAATGTAAACTTTTACTTTATTCTTGTGAGCATAAACTATAACTTTTTTTATTTCACTAATAGTAAAATTATTTGCTCTGGCTCTCAATGAATATTTTTTACCACCAAAATATATGGCATTAGCATTAAAATTAATGGCAATTTTAGCTCTATCTAAATCCCCAGCAGGTGCTAATAATTCTATATGTTTATTCATTATCAATCCTTTTTAAATGTAATAAACCTTTTGATGATGATAAAAAGCCACCAGATGAAATATGGTTTATTTTATTAATTTCATTAATAAAATTTTGCTTGTTTTTTACAAAAAATTTATTTTTAATACTTTTTATAGCCTCTGTATAAATTTTTATATTTCTATCGACCCATTTTTTATCATGTAAATAACTCAAAAAAAAGATAGAATCAACTCATTCACTTAATTGATCTAAAAAATTCAAAATTGATAAATTATAACCAGTGAAAATATATGATCCAGTTTCATCTTGGGAAATAATATTTGCTAAATCTCTTGTTTCTTCTTTTAAAAAAAAGTAATTATTATTAAATTTTTTATTTATCTTAAATTGTTTACCAAAATTTGATAATAATTTTCACTTTGAACGCATTACTAAATCATAACCTTCTGCTTGCATATGCAATTTAATACCATGTGAATTATTAGCAATTTGCTTTATTTCATTTAAAAATAATTTATTTGATAAAACTACATTATTTATATTATTTTTTTTGAAAAAAGGTAATTGACCATAATTAGTCAATAAAGTTTCTGAATAATAAACAAAATTTGGTTTATAGTTGATTTCATCACAAATTTGTTTAATTGCAAAATCCAAAAAAATAATAGTTTTAATTTTAATGTTCTTTAAAAATTTTAAAATTTTAACAATCTCTTTTAGTTGTGATTCAACATACAAATTATTCAAACTAACAACGATTTTAGGACAATTAATTTGTTTGATTTGAGCAAGTGTTAACAAACAAGTATTGTAACATGACATTCTATGTTTAACACCAACAATAACATAATCGACACTATTATTTTTAATTAACTCATTTGCATGGTTAAATCCTATTGGATTAACTCAAATTTTCATTATTTCCTCCTTACAATAGCAAATCCATCATCTATATTAAATAATTTTACATTCCAATTAGGAATATTTGTTATAAATAATTTAAATTTTTCAACAGATTTTTTTAAATTTAATCTATTTTTTGTCATTATTTTATTAGTTTTTTGAAATAAATTTAAATTATCAATAAAAACAAAACCATTATCAGAAATAAATTTAGAAAATTTATTAAATAATATTTCTTGCTTTCTTTTTGGTCCATCCATAATTAAACAATCAAATAATTGATTTGGTAAATAATCAAAAGCAGAAATATTAATTAATTCAATTTTTTTATTATCAGCTAACCATTTTTTAGCAACATTAAATCTTTTAACATCTTTTTCTAATGAAATTATTTTCTTAATATTTTTATGTTTAGACAAAAATAAAGACGAATACCCAAAACCAGTACCTATTTCTAAAATTTCAGCATTTTTATAATCATTAAATAAATGATAAAGTTTATCAATAGTTTTATCTCTCATAATAGGAATTTGGTGATACAAATTAAATTGTTTAAACTTTTGCATTTTTAAGTCAACTTTCTAGAATAACAGCTGCTGATATTTTATCCTTTACCTTTTTAATTTGACTTGATTTTAAACCTGCGTCTTTTAATAAACCAGAAGCTGTTAAAGTGCTATATCTCTCATCCTGCAAATGAATAACTATTCCAGGAAAATATTTAGGCAATAATGTTTTAAATTGATCAATAATTAAACACATTGGACTTTTATCACCAGATTTATATAATGGATAACCAATGACACAAGTATCAATGTCACCATATCTCAAACATTTTTTCTTAAGATTAATTGCACATGATACTAAATCATTTTTATGATAAATAAATTGTTGTAGAGGAGTAACAATTGTTTTTTCAGTATTAGTAATAGCTAATCCTATAACTTTAGTACCAAAATCTATTCCTATTGCTCGCATGATAATAATTATTATAATTAATAGTCATGAATAAAATAGAACAATTACAAGAAATAATGCAAAATTCTCATTCCATTGTATTTTTCGGTGGAGCTGGAGTTAGTACTGAAAGTGGTATTCCTGATTTTCGTTCAAAAGATGGTTTATATAATCAAAAATATGATATCTCTCCTGAAATCATTCTTTCACATAATTATTTTATGGAACATCCAGACAAATTTTATGAGTATTATTTTGATAAAATGATTAATTTATCTATCAAACCAAATGCTGCCCACTACCAATTAGCTAAATGAGAAAAAATGAGCAAAATCACTGCAATTATCACTCAAAATATAGATGGCTTGCATCAATTAGCAGGTAGCAAAAAAGTTTATGAATTACATGGTTCAATTTATAACAACCATTGTATAAGATGTCACAAATATTACAACATAAATGATATTATTAAATTTAAGAATAAAAAAATAGTTCCTATATGTTCATGTAATGGAATAATTAAACCTGATGTAGTCCTATATAATGAAGCATTAAATAATATAACTATAGATGGTGCTATAAATGCTATTGTTAATTGTGATACATTAATTGTAGCAGGAACAAGTTTAACTGTTTATCCTGCTGCTGGTTTAATTGACTATTTTCGAGGTAAAAATTTAATTTTAATAAACAAAGATGATGTTCATAAAAATGTAAATACATTATTAACAATTAATGAACCGGTTGGTGAAACATTGAAAAAAATCAATCTTAATTAATGTTTTAATCAAATGAGACTATTTAAATATAGTGTTGTTTTGAAAGTATTACCCAATAAATACAAAAAAACCAAAACATAATTTTATATTTTTCTTTACATTTTATTTTAAAAGTGTTAATTATTGTATGAATGGCATATTATTACATTAAAAAAATTCCTAATAACACAAACTATTGTCAATATTTTTATTTAGATCATATTGAATCAATTATAGTTTTGAAAGATAATTATTGAGATTTTCATATAGATTTATTTACTATCAATAATTCACTATTGCCACCTAATGTTTTGTTAGGAAATTTAAAATTACCATATCAAGAAGTGAATGAAATAACCTTCAATTTAGCTTCTAATCAATCAAGAGCATCTGCTGATAACTATAAATATAATGAATATTGTCATATTTATCAAACTAATACCCAAATCAATATTGCTGGAAATGATTTTTTTAAACAAGATATCAACAACACAAAATTAAATTGCACATTAAATTTGGAAATGGATACAGCTCCATTAAAAAATGCAGGAATAAATTTTGATCAACAAGCAATAGATCAATTAATAGTTGAAATTCAAGAACAAAAATGTGATATGGAATTGTATTATAGTAATAGTTATTTAATCCAAAATAAAGGGTCAATAAACAATATTTATGGGTACCAACTTACCAAAGGTAAAAAATGCATAGAAAATTTTAATATTGTCAACATCAGTTGTAATAACTATACTGATAGCATTGAACCAATAATAGACTTAGCAAATATTAAATCAACAAATGAATTTCAAATTTTGTCTGCTGAAGTAAAATTTGTTTATGCAAAAAAACTTGAATATAACTCCAAGACATATACAATAAGTCTGTTACCTGATTCAACATATGTGAATGAATTAAATATATCATTTAATTCATCAACAATATACGATTATGATAATGAACAAGTAACATATGACCCATATGGAATAAAAGGTTTTTATCTTCCAATAAATGTAGAAGGTTATTATGAACTATACTTACAATTAAAACAAGAAAATAACACTGTTAAAATTGCTATTAAAAATCCATTTAACTTCAACAATTTTTCCACAAAACCTCATATTTTTATCTCACATATATCAATTGATAACTTAAAAGATTTTAAGGAGGTTAAATTAAATGATTAAAGTTTCCAAAAAAGTTATTGCAATAATCACCGCTACCACTACTTTAATAATAGTTGGATCAACAATTTTAGCTAACTTCGCTATTAAAACTAATAAACATGAAAACATTAATTACAACAACCCTACAAGAGGCAGATTCTATCATTATTATCCTATCTATAACAAAATTGCTAATAATAAATTGTTAAATAATTTAGTTGATTATTCCACAAGCAATAATCAATTGACATATTTTATTAATGAAAATAAATTTTTATTAAATTTAAAGTTAATGGTAATTGATGCACTAAAAAATATATCAGTTTTTAGCAAGGATTATGCAAATTATGATATATCTTGCAAATACAAAATTATTTCAAGTAAAAAAATAATCGTAGATTTAGTTTGAAATCTGCCAAATAATAATAAATATAAATTTTATGATCAATTTTCAATTAATTTATCAGCTACTTAATTACTAAATCTATTTCTCTAGAAATTTGTTCTAGATCTGCGCATGTATATTGTTTAGAATCATCTAAATAATATCTAATTGTGAAAGTAGTTATGTTATTTTTTTGATAAATACTAATTATTTCACAATTTACTATACCTTTTATTTTTTTAATACTATTTAAACGATAACTTATTAGCTCACAGTTGGCATTATCAAGAGCAACATCAACATCTTTATACATTCTTTGATATGGACCAAATAAAGTAATTTTAAAGTCATTTTTTTTGAAATTTGCTATTAACTCACCAATATTAATAGTCATACAATAAATATTTTTATTATCTAAATCATAATCATGTAGACAAGTATTTTTTATTTTGCCCATATATCCAACAACTTTGGTGTTAGCAATAATACTTAAACATTCATTATCATAAAAATCTTTTTTATGTCCAGTTGCATATTCAAATTGAATATTTAATATATTTCTAATATTATTCAAAACACTTTTAAAATAATTTAAATTAATAGGAATAAAACAATTTGTTGCATGATCTATGAATAATTTATCATTAGATAAACATGTTAAATTAGTTATTTTGACATCACTGGTAAAAATATTTTGAATTTCAAAAATAGGTATTAGATCCAATTTACGAGCATTATTGTATTGATAAACATAAAGCATATTATCAATTAAACTCAATCTAAAATGTTCTCTATTTGAATTACTAGTTTTAATTTTTAATGGATTTGATAAACCAAAAATATTAAATTTATCTATTTTCTTTTTGTTAATTAAATTGTATGTTTTGACTTCATAAAAATAATTATTTAATAAAACATCTTTAATTTTTTGTTTAATATCATATTCATCATTATTTTGGAGTGGTAATAATTTATCATTTATTGCAATTGGTTGAAGCATATTAACATCCATTATTTTAATAATTTCTTCCAATAAATCCTGTTGAGTTGTTACATCAATTCTTCATTGGGGAACTTTAAAATGAAGTCGCATTAAATAATGAGGTTTAAAACCTAATTTTTTTAATGACATTGTTGCAAATACATAACTTATTTTAGGAACAATAAAAGTATTTAATGCTTTATTACTTAATTTTATTAGTTTGTTAATCCAATTAGGTTTAATAAATATTTTAAATTTTTTAGGATTTCCAAAAAATTTTTTAATTAATTCAACTGTTAAAAAATTAAGATAATTACTTATCGGTTTACATGATCTCTTACTAGCTAAATTGTCAATATTTAATCGAATTGATGTATTTCTAATGTTAACAAAATTAAAATTACCAACTTCAATTTTTATATTATTAGTTGAATTAGTTAATTTTGTTTCATTTGAACCAATAATAGTTGCTAAGCAAACTGGTTTTGGTCCATCATATAATGCTATGTCATTTTCATTTATTTGATAATGTTGGTTATCTAATGCTATAAAATCTTGGGATTTGTCTACAAGTTTACAAACTAATGAATTAGTAAGTTTATCAGCATCATAAACATGGATAGAACAATTAGTTAATAAACTAAAATAATTTAATTTATCTAAGAGATAATTAATTGGTCTAATCCTATGATTAATTAAAATAGACTTAACTTGTCATATGGATTTTTGTAAGTAAGCTTTGTCAATAGAATAATCTAAAAAACTAATAAAATTACAAATTTTTTTATTTGCTACTAGACTATCATCAATATTATCTTCTAACTTTTTAAAATTAATATCTTTTAAGTCGAAATTAAATTTTAAATCTAATTTATTAGCTACTTCAAAACAAAAAACTAAATAACTATTTTCATCATTTCTGTTGGCTGGAACAGCTATATCATAAATTGTATCATCTAAACCAATAATTTTAATTCAATCATCTGAACCAATTTCACCATCATCAAACATCACAATCTCATCTTTTTCATCTTCAGGAAGATACTGATTAGATCCTACTAATTCACTATATGAACACATCATACCATGTGAATCAATACCTTTTATATTCCTAATATTTATTAGTTGCCCATTTACTCTTGCACCAGGCAAAGCAACAACAACCTTTTTATCTGCTATTAAATTTTTTGCTCCACATACAATTTTTACAATTTTATTTTTTGATATTTGAACATTACATAATGTAAGATGTGTATGTTCAATATGATCTAAAGAAATAATTTTTCCTACAACACAATTAGTAGGAATATCATATTTATTAATTGCCTCAATTTCCATTCCAAGGGCATTAACAGCAGTAATAAATTCATGATCATTTATTTGAGAAAATTGAGGGATAAAATTAGTTATTAAATTCCTAGTAAATATCATTATTTTAGTCCTCCTAATTGTTGTAATAATCTAAAATCATTATTGTAAATATCTCTAATATCTTTGATTCCATACATTAACATAGCTATTCTTTCAATTCCTAATCCTGCTGCAATACCGGAATTAATTGTTTTAATATTGGCTATATCTAAAACTTTTTGATTTAATAAACCGGCTCCTAAAATTTCAATTCAACCTGTATGTTTACACATGCTACAACCATTGCCATGGCAATTAAAACAATTTATATCAACTTCAAAACTTGGTTCTGTAAATGGAAAATAACTTAATCTATAACGGGTTTTAATATCCTTGCCAAATAAATATTGCAATAAGCCGTCCATTAATGACTTTAAATGATTAATAGATAAATTATTTTTTAATCAAACAATATCAACTTGGTTAAATTGATGACTGTGGGTTAAATCATCATCATCATTTCTATATACATTACCATATGATAAAACTTTTAATTCGTTATCATTATTATGAATCACTTGTGCTGTTGTAGCAGTACAATGAGTTCGTAACATTTTTTTTGCATCAATATAAAATGTATCTTTAACATCGCGAGCAGGATGATTTTTATCAATATTTAATCGATCCATATTATTTTCAATAGTTGTGACTTCATCACCTTCAATAATTTGAAAATTTAATCTTTTAAAATAATTAATAATTTTATCAATAACAATGGATAAAATTGATTTAGAACCTTTATCCAATTTATATGTATCAACATATAAACAATAGTTAAGTTTATTAGAACTATTATCTAAATAATTTTCTAATTCAGTTTTTCTATTTAAAAATAAATTCATTAGTTCTTCATTTAAACTATTTATTTCCAATCCTGCATTTTTTTTCTCATTAATAGGTAATGATTTTAGTAAATCATATAGTGGAACAATATTTTTCTTAAAAAAAATATTTTTATTTTCTATTAATTTGCTTACAGTTAACTGTGATGCTATTAGTTTTTTAAATTCATTTATTATCTCATTTTTATTATTAATATACATTTTGTTCTCCTATAAAATAAAAACACATTGTTGTTGTGCTATGACCAATGATGGCGGTACCACATAGCTTCACAATAATGTGCGCTTTTCTCTATAAAATTGTTTAGTTAAGTGAATAACTATTTCAAACCTGCTTACTTTCTCACCAATGTAAACTCACTTTGAAGTTCTTCTAAATAGTGACGGCTTAACCAATGAATTAGAAACCCTAATTCTTTTTTATTATATATTGATTATTAATTAAATCAAGATTAATAGAAATTACTTATGATAAATTAAATTAATTTTTTCATTCTTTCAAGTGTGTGAACTGATGTATCAGAAATGTTTTTTAATGTATTTTGTGAAATAAATTGATAATTTTTAATTGTTTGCTCAACTTTCTTATAAACAATTCCATCATTAGATCGGATTTGACCATTAGCAGCAACAAGATGCATAGCAAAGAAACCATTAATTAAAGTATTTATACACTTATAAGCACATGATGGTTTAGCTCCGTCACACATTATGTTAATTTGACTACATAAATGAGCATTTAAAACATCATTTATTTTATCTCATGATCAGCCTAATTGATAAGCAATACCGCATATAGCTCCAGGACCTGCAGCTATTGAGCAACCACACATTCCACATAAATGCCCAACATGAGATTTAATATACCAAGTAATATAATGAGCAAATAACAATGATTGTAACAATTTAATTTTTGATAATTTTATTGTTTTAGCATGAACAGATAATGGGATAAAAACAGTTAATCCATGATCACCAGAATTAGCAGAAGTCATAACAGGTAATGTTGATCCATACATTCTTGCTTCAACTCCAGCACATGTAGCAAGAATTGCTTTACTTGTTCAATGATTGTTTGCAAAACCAAAAAGATTTTTACTATTTTTACTAACTCTTAATAAAGCTTCAGTAATTGATTTCTTATATGGATGTTTAAGACCAAAATTACAAATAGCATCATTCATTTTAATGCCATCTTCTAAAAATAATAAGTCAGACAATTTCATTGTTTTAATAGTTTTATAAACTTCTTCTAATGTCATATCTTCAGCATGCTTATCGAAATTTATTCTACATGAAGCAACTGTACATGATTTGTTATTAATTTTTAATGTCTCTTTTCCATTTAATTTAGCAGAAACAATATTATTATGAGCATCTTCAATTAAAACAGTTGCAACATTATTTTTACTATCTATAGCTTTTACAAAAGTGTAAACAGGTTTAGCATTGTAATCAATTTTTATTTTAATTTTGTTGGATGCACCTAAAGCTTTAGCTAATTTAATTTTTTCTTTATCTAAACTACTAATACAATCAAGCTTCTTTTCAGGGTTTTTTAAAATAAAACCAGCAGCAGCAATAGTTGAAATACCACAAATCCCCAATCTTGGAACACCTACACGTTCATCATTTCGGTATATACATGTTGATACTTTTACTTCAGCAGATGTGATTTTACCACTTAATAATTGACCAGCTTTAGCAGCTGCTAAGGTTACTATTCCTATCTCAGTACAACCTAATGCTGGTTGAACTTGTTGTTTAATTAATTCTAAAATAAATTTTTTTGGAACAAAATGAATGTTTGACATAAATATCTTCCTTAGTTATTAACATTAATTAGCATTAATTAGATTATATAAATGTTTTAATAGAATTGAATATATAAACAAAAATAATATTTTAATAATAGACTATATAATAAAATGAACATGTCTAAAATTGAAGAAAAAATAATTTATCTTAGAAAATTGCTAACAAAATGGGAATATGAATATTATGTTCAAAATCACCCTATTGTAACTGATGAGGAATATGATTTAACTTTACAACAATTAATTGAATTAGAAAAACAATATCCTCAATTTATTACTGCTGATTCACCAACACAACGTGTTGGTGGATTAGCAAGTAAAAAATTTAATAAATATCAACATACAACTAAAATGATGTCTCTATCCAATGCATTTAGTTCTCAAGAAATGATAAAATTTGATACTGATATTCAAAAAGCAATTAATCAAACAAACAATGTAACCTATTGTGTTGAACCAAAAATAGATGGCCTTAGTATGAGTTTGATTTATAAAAATGGAAACCTAATGATTGGGGCAACAAGAGGCGACGGGATAATAGGGGAAGATGTTACAAATAACGTTAAAACAATTCGTTCAATTCCATTAAAAATATCTATCAAATCAGAAATAGAAGTAAGAGGAGAAGTATTTTTAACTAAAACTGATTTCAAAAAAATTAATGATGAAATTCTAGATGATGATAAAAAATTTGCTAATTGTCGTAATGCTGCTAGTGGGTCATTAAGACAACTTGATCCAAAAATAACTGCTAAACGTAAATTAACCATGTTTTGTTATCAAATAATTACCAAACATGATCTAAGTTTATCAAACCAAGCATCTGTTATTGATTTTCTTGCGAATAATAATTTTAAAATTGCTCCCAATATTAAAATTTGCCATGGAATAAAAGAAGTTTTAGAAGTAATAGATTATTGAACTAAAATAAGAGAAAAAATTGATTTTCCTATTGATGGTGTAGTTATTAAAGTTAATGATTTTAGCTTATATGAAAAAATTGGTTATACAAGCAAATTCCCCAAATGAGCAATTGCATATAAATTCCCACCTAATATTAAATCAACTAAACTTTTAGACATTCTACCAACTGTAGGAAGAACTGGTCGAATAAATTATGTTGCTAAACTTTCGCCAGTAGAAATTGATGGTTCTATAATAACTTCTGCTACTTTACACAATGCTGAATATATTTTAGCTAAAGATATTTGTATTGGTGATATTGTAAAAGTATTTAAAGCAGGTGACATTATTCCTAAAGTTATTGGACCAGATCTGCAAAAAAGATCTGAACAATGTAAAACTTATTCTCCTGTTGAAAATTGTCCCATTTGTCATTCTAAATTAGAGAAAATATCAGGTGAAATTGATCAATATTGTGTCAATATTAATTGTCCTGCTCGATTATTATTAAATATTGTTCATTTTACTGATCGTGATGCAATGAATATCGAAGGATTAAGTTATAAAATATTAGAAAAATTTTGAAACGCTAATATTGTTAAAAATATTGTTGACATTTACTATATTAAAGATAAGAAAGAACAAATATTAAATCTCGATTTACATATAAAAGAAAAAATGTTTGTTAAATTGACTAATGCTATTGAAAATAGCAAGAAAGCTAATCTAGATAAATTAATTTATGCTTTAGGAATTAGACATATAGGTGCTGTTACTGCTCGTATCTTAGCGCAGAAATTTCAAAACATTAATAATTTATCCAATGCATCATTAGATACATTAATCAGTCTAAAAGATATTGGGCCAATTGTTGGTCAATCTATTATTGATTTCTTTGCTATTAAATCTAATAAGAAATTAATTGAGCAATTATGTCAAATAGGTGTTAACCAAACTTTTATAACCAATAATTATGATACATCTAGTGAATATTATCAGAAAAAATTTGTCATAACTGGAAGTTTTGATCTTCCAAGAAATAAAATTGTCAAAATTTTACAAGAAAAATATAATGCCTCTTTCTCTAACACCATTACAAAGGATACAGATTTTTTAATAGCAAGTGATTTTAATTCAAGTAAATATAAAAAAGCTAAAGAATTAGGTATAAGAATTATCACAAATAAGATATGATAATTAATAGTAGGTGTAAATAATATGAAAATTTATAGTTCTAGTACTAAAAAAGAATATGAATTAAAACATCAAAACATAACTATTTATAATTGTGGTCCTACAGTTTATAACTATGTTCACATCGGAAATGTTCGACCATTAATTATTTTTGATGTTTTACATCGGTATTTGTTAAAATTAGGTAAAAATGTTAAATTTGTTCATAATATCACTGATGTTGATGACAAAATAATTGCTGCCGCTAGTAAGGCTAATATTACAGAAAAAGAATTATCAACAAAATATTTAAATGCATATTTAGAATTATTTGATTTATTAAATATTAAAAAATTAATCATGCCTAAAGTATCTGATCATATTGATGATATTATCGAATACATTAAAAAATTAGTGGCTAAAGGTGCAGCTTATGCGGCTAATGGTGATGTATATTTTGATATCCAAAAAATTCCCAATTATGGTCATGTAAGTCATAAAAACATTAATGAATTACTAGATGGTGCAAGAAAAGAAAATAAAGAAAACAAAAAATATCCTCTTGATTTTGCTTTATGAAAGAAAACAGATATTGGAATTAATTGAGATTCGCCATGATCAAAAGGGCGTCCAGGTTGGCATACAGAATGCTGTGTCTTAATCAATATGCTTATAGGTGATCATGTAACTATTCATGGTGGTGGAATAGATTTAAAATTTCCTCATCATGAAAATGAAAATGCTCAAAATTTTGCTTTGTTTAATAAAGACATAGCTGATATATGAATGCATATTGGTCATGTTAATGTAGATGGTGCAAAAATGTCTAAATCTCTTAATAATTTCATTCTTGTTAAAGACATTATTACTAATGAAAATGCTAATGGTCTACGTTGATTTTTTTATCGCACTAAATATGAACGTCCAATTAATTACTCCACTAAAATGTTACATGAATCTAATGTTGAGATAAATAAAATAATCAAAACTTTAGCTGTTGCTAAAACTTACTTATTAGCTAATAATAAATACCAAACATATGTATCTAAACTTAATCCTAAATTTGCTAAGGCTCTAGATAATGATTTAAACTTACCAATTGCTATTAGTTTAATTCTTGATGAAATTAAACAACTAAATATTAATCTTAGAAACAATAACTGAGTCAATGTTAATAAGTTATATTTTACAATAGGAGATGAACTAAATATCTTAGGGATCAAATGAGATATATTTAATCATCAAAAATATCAAAATTTAATAGATGAATGAAAAAAAACTATTAATAGCAAAGATTATAAAAAAATAGATGCAATAAGAAATAAATTACAAGAAATAAATCTTTTATAAATATGAATATTATCATAGGAAAAAAAGCTATATTGGATGCAATAGCTAATAAATCATTACAAAAAGTAATAACTAGTGATAAAGATAAGAATTTTTTAAAAATTGTTAGACAAAATTGTCATGATATAACAATCAATAATGACAAATCATTTTACCAAAAAATGACTAATATTAGTAATCATCAATTTGCTATTGGATATGTTGTCACTAAAAACAACAATATGGACTTAACTAATTTTTTACAAAAAATCAAAAATAAAAAAAATAATTATGTGGTCTTAGTTGATTCAATTGTTGATCCAATGAACTTTGGTAACATAATTCGTTCAGCAGAAATATTTGGTGCAGAAGGAATAATTTATAGAAAAGATCGCCAAGTGCAAATTACCCCTAGTGTTATTAAAGCATCAGCTGGTGCTATAAACAATATTTACATGATTAAAACTATAAATTTAGTCAATGCTATTAATCAATTGAAACAAAATGGTTATTGAGTATATGCAAGTTGCATAGATAAAATAGCCCATAAATTATGTAATATAAAATTTCAAGGAAAAGTAGCAATAGTTATAGGAAATGAAGATAAAGGTATTTCTCCATTGGTTGTAAAAAATTGTGATTTTAAAATTTATATTGAACAATTTGGAAAAACTCAATCTTTAAATGCTTCCACTGCTGCTGGTATCATATTTCATGATATTGCATCTAAACTATATAAAAACAATTAAAATAAAGAATAAAAAATATTAAATATTAAAAATAATTTTTTAATAACCTAATTTAACTTTTATATATAATATTTACGAAATGTTGTGTCGTTAGATACTCCTTTCACCCCGAGCCCACGGTGGCTCATTTATAGATAAAAATGAAAAATTTGCATCTTCAAATACGATGAGTATATGAATGACAATATAATCCATATGAAAATGTTTCAAACAAAAAGAAACGTCCTATTTTAATATGATGTAATAAATCTAAATATTTATCACATAAAATGTTTTGTTTTTATTGTTCAACAAAAATTGATAAATATAATAAAAAATGTTGCATCAAAATTTCAAAAAAATTGAATAATTCTTTTAAATATGATACATATATTTGAATTCATAAACCAATTTTAGTAAATAATTCAGATGTTATTAAGAAAAGTTGATTAAAAATTAATAATAGTCAAACTAGAAAGACCATAAAACATAAAGTTAAAAAAATATTTAGTAAACTTATATGCGGTGGTTTATCAGATAATTTTCATAAAAATAATAACAAATAATATAATTTAATATCGTTATGGTGTATTCAATTAAACAAGCAGTTAAAAATAAAAATGACGAGTTGTTTACTCCAAAAATTTTAGTTGAATCTATATCTATATATATATATATATATAGATAGACTTGTCAAAAAACATTCTAAACAATTAAAACGCAATCCAATAATTTGATTACCTTTTGATACTAAAAATAGTGAA
Organism: uncultured Ureaplasma sp.; assembly: GCA_902766725.1. Taxonomy (GTDB): domain Bacteria; phylum Bacillota_I; class Bacilli_A; order Mycoplasmatales; family Mycoplasmoidaceae; genus Hennigella. The sequence goes on along the minus strand of CACXEQ010000024.1, from coordinate 21,837 downwards.
TTTACATATTTTTGTAGAAAGTATGGTTTCAAATATATTTGTTCTCATAAATGAGATGGAAAAGATTTTTTTAAATGACAACCAAAATTATGAGATATTGCTTTAAGTAACCCACCATTTTCTAAAAAACTTGAAGTTTTTAAAAGATTAAATTCATTTAAAAAACCATGAGCAATGATTATGAATATTATGGCACTCAATTATCAATGTATAGGTAATTATTTTGCTGATAACAAATGTCAATTGTTAATTGTAGATAAACGAGTCTCTTTTAATGGAAAACCATCAAGTTTTAATTCTTCATTTATTTGTTCAAATGACTTTTTACCAAGAGATTTAATTTTCGTACATATTAAGAATAATAATGCAAAAAATAATTATGTTCCTAGCAGAATGTACAAAAGTCGAGTAAGAGGTACATAAACAAAATGTCTAATAGTAAAAAAATATCATCAATTTTACAAAAATTAGGTGGTGGTAAAGCACTTACAAAGATTTCTACTGGTATGGATAAATTAATTTATGATATAACATCAGATTTAAGAAAAAAATTGCAAAATGAATTTAATATTACTATTTATCATGAAAAAAAATCACACTTAAAGATATTGTTGAAAAATTAAGAAAAAAGTTCCCGAACGAACAATGGAATTATAAATTTGATAATTCATCAATGAAACCTGATGGTGGTATATTGTTTATTATCGATAAATCATGTAATAAATATCCTATTTTAATTGCAGAACAAAAAAAGCAAGGGACTAATGATGAAATAATAGCAACAAATGGAAAAAAACAAGCTTCTGGTAATGCAATTGAACGCTTGGGAAAAAATATTATAGGTTTTAGAACATGGTTAAAAGATGAAACAATATTTCCATATGTTTGCTTTGGATGGGGGTGAGATTTTAATGACAAATCAACAATTCTTGATCGAATAATTATTATTGCTGAATTTGGTGAAATAAACAAAATTAATTTGTTTAATACAGAATTTACAAAAAGAGAAAGTTTTTATTTTCAACAAACACCCATTTGAATCAAAAAAAATGAAACAAATAATGCATCAAATTTCACAAAGAAGTATCCTATATTATTTTTCAAAATATGGGGTTCAAGAATTTAAATAAAATCATAAAAACAATACTAAATCTCGCATATTTACCTGATTTTTTAAATAAAATTAGCTTTATTTAAGTAAATGCGATTTAACTAATTACATTTAATATTCATATTTTTATTTTAAGACGAAAATTCAATAATCATCTTGATGTTAAATCAATTGTTTTAATTTATTATTAATATTGCTAAAATTTTCTGAACAATAAACAAATTAATTATAAATATTTTATGTAATAACTTATAAAAGTTGAATGCTAATAAATTCAAATAAATTAACTAAAAATTAGTATGGTTCATCTGTCATTAATTATTTTGGAGTTTGCATGTTAATTACATTAGAACATAATTCAAATATATACACATCATCAATATTGAATAAAATATTGATTATGCCTTTTTTATTGAAAAATAAACAATATAATTTATTTATTAATGTTTAAACAATGGCTGGTTTAGTTAATTTAGGTTTAGCCATAACAATTCTAAATATACTAACACACCAACAAATAATCACTGAAATAACAGCAATTGCACATATACATAAAAATGTAAGATTAACAGTAGATTTATTTTGACTGTAATGCATTGCAAATAATACTGTAGGAAGATACAATGCAAAACAAATTAAACCATAAATAAGTGAAATTTTTAATATTTTTCATTTCTTTTGAGAATTAGCAATATAGTAGTCACAAAAATCATCCAATTTTTTCATATTATTTTCCATAAAACCTCATTCTAATCCATTATAGATATATTTATTATACAACAAAATTTATTTTTTACTACTAATTATTTGGACAGCAGTTATGTATGAAACTCCAATAATATCTTGAACAGTTGCTCCTCTTGAAAGATCATTAACTGGAGCAGCTAAACCAACTAAAATTGGTCCAAAAGCATCATAGCCACCCATTCTTTGAGCAATCTTACAACCTATATTGCCAGCATTAATGTTAGGAAACATAAAAATATCTGGTTTATGATCTCAAGTACAACTTTTTGCTTTTTTAGCTCTAACTCTATCATCATAAGCAGCATCAAATTGCATTTCACCAAAAATGTCATATTGCTCATTTTTAGGATTTTGTTTGATTATTTCAAATGCATGTCTTACTTTATCTACATCCTCACCTTTACCACTACCACATGTTGAATAACTTAATAAAGCAGCTTTAGGTTTATTAATACCTAAAACATTTTTTACAAAATCACATGCCATTTCAGTCATATTAGCTAAAGATTGTGCATCTGGATTAATATTGATCGCACAATCAGAAAAAACTGATATATCATCATTTTTTTCTAAAATAAACACAGAAGAAACAATTTTTGCTCCTGGGGCAGTTTTTAATATTTGTAATGCTGGTCTCAATGTATCAGCAGTAGTATAATCTATTCCACATATTTCCCCATCTGCTTCATTACATTTAACAATTAAACTAGCTAAATAATTAGAGCATCGAACTAATTTATTAGCTTGCTCTAATGTCATTCCTTTTTGTTTTCTAAGTTCTACTAATAAATTAGCATATTTTGATAAATCAATAGAATCAATAGCAATTGTTTTAAATTCACAATTAGCTGGAATATCTTTTTTTGTTTTAAAAATTAAAATTGGTTCAATATCATTTTTAATTTCTTGCACAGCTTGCAAAATATAAGCATTATCACCTTCGGCAAAAACAATTCTAGGTTTTCTGCCTGAAGATTTAATAATATTTTTCATTATATTTATTGTTTTACTCATTTAAATTACTCCATTTTTTATATGTTTTATGGCATTGATTATATAATGATTAAATCATGCATAAACAAATTAAAGCAATGTATCCAGGGTCATTTGATCCAATTCATACTGGGCATCTAGATGTTATTAAAAGATGTAGCAAAATATTTGATATGTTATATGTGGTTGTTTCAATTAATATCTATAAAAATAATTCAAATACCATTCAAGCAAGATTAGATAAGGCTAAAAAAGTCATTCAAAAACTTCATTTGAAAAATGTTCTTGTTATAAGCAATAAAAAATTAACCACAACTTTTGCTAAAAAAAATGGTATTTCTGTCATTATCAGAGGAATAAGAAACATAAAAGATACTATTTATGAAACTAATATTGCTAAAGCTAACTATAGGTTAAATAAGTCAATTGAAACAATGTTTATTTTACCTAGAAAGAAATTGCTTAACATTTCTTCTACTGCCATCAAATATTATCAAGATGCTAAAAGGATGAAATAATGCCAGAATTTCCAGAAGTTAAAACATTCATTGATAACTTAATGCAACAAGGTTTATTAAACAAAACCATCAACAAAATTAATTTCTTTGATGCCAAAATCTTAAAAAATACATCTGTTAACACATTTAAGAAAAATTTAATTGGCAAAAAAATTATCAATATCAACCAAATTGGAAAATTAATTATTATGCAATTAAATCACGATGTATTTTTAACAATTCATCTAAGAATGGAAGGTAAATTATTTTATATTGATTCCAACTTGACTAACCCAAAATATTGCATGGTGGAAATAATTTGTGGACAGAAAAAATTAATTTACCTTGATTTTCGTAAATTTGGAACATTTAACTTATATTTGTCTAAAAAAGATTTACTTAATTCATCTGAAATTAAAAAACTAGGATTACAACCTTTTGACAAACAATTGACTGCTACTTACTTCTACAATAAAATCCATTCATTACATAGTCCTATTAAAACAATTTTACTAGACCAATCTATTATTGCAGGGATTGGAAACATATATGCAGATGAAATTTTGTTTGCATGTCATATTCACCCTTTAACAAAAGGTCACAAACTAAAATTATTACAATGTAAAAATATCATTAAATATTGCCAAAAAATTATGCAACTAGCCATAAAAAATCACGGGACAACTATTTCTAGTTATGCTTTTGCTCCCCACCATGCAGGTAATTTTCAAAAATACTTAAAAGTTCATAGTCAAGAAAATAAAACATGTTTTATTTGCCATAGAAAAATTAAAAAAATAAAAATAAATGGTCGAGGAACATATTTTTGTCCTAATTGTCAAAAAATTTCAGACTAATTTTTTTCATTTAGTTAATTATTTATACCAATATTTTATATTGGTATAAAAAAATAAATTTTTAATGCGGATTTTATATATAATTATCACATTATTTTATTTTTTAATTTAACTAAGAAAGAGTGGATTGAATGGAAGAAAAAAATGAAAAATATGATGCCTCAAATATTAAAATTTTAGAAGGTTTAGAAGCAGTTAGAAAAAGACCTGGAATGTATATTGGTTCTACAGGAATAGATGGTCTTCATCAATTAATTTGAGAAATTGTTGATAATTCTATTGATGAAGCTATGGGTGGTTATGCCACAAGAGTCATTGTTACTCAACATAAAGATGGATCAATAGCTGTTGATGATGATGGTAGAGGTATTCCTATTGATATTCATCCTAAAACAGGCAAATCTACTGTAGAAACAGTTTTGACTGTTTTACATGCAGGTGGTAAATTTGATAATACTAGTTACAAAATTTCAGGCGGACTACATGGAGTAGGAGCATCGTGTGTTAATGGTTTAAGTAAATATATGAAAGTGTGAATTAATCGTGATTATGAAACATATTTTGTTGAATTTAAAGATGGTGGTCATGCCATTAAACCACTAGAAAAGATTGGAAGAAGTAATGAAAAACAACATGGTACAACAATTGAATTCTATCCTGACTTTACTATCATGGAAAAACAAGAATATGATGATACTAGAATTATTGCTAGAATGAAACAACTTGCTTTTTTAAATAAAGGTATCAAATTAATTTACAGTAATGAAAAAACTAATCAAAAGCATGAATGAATCTATGCTGGTGGACTAAAACAATATGTAGAAGAATTAAATAAAGATAAAGAACCACTAGTTCCGGATATCATTTATGGTGAAATTAAAAAAAGAGTAAAAGTTCCTAATAGTTTAGCTGAAACATTTTATGATATCAATGTCGAAGTAGCTTTTCAATATAACAAAGGTTATGCTAATTCACTTTATTCATTCTGTAACAACATTAATACTGCTGAAGGTGGTACACATGAAGAAGGATTTAAATTTGCATTAACAAAAATAATTAATAAAATAGCTCAAGAACGTAAATTAATGAAAGAAACAGATGATAAATTAAATAAAGATGATGTTTGTGAAGGTCTAGTAGCTATTTTATCTATTAAGCATCCTAATCCTCAATACGAAGGTCAAACTAAGCGTAAATTAGGTAATACAGAAGTAAGACAATTAGTTAGTGGCGTAACTAGTGAAATATTTGAAAAATATTTGGTAGAAAATCCTAATGAAGCATTGTTAATACTTAAAAAAATAATGCTAGCAGCTGAAGCTAGAAAGAAATCACAAGAAGCAAGAGAAATGACTAGACGTAAATCTCCATTTGAAACAGGAGGATTACCTGGTAAATTAGCTGATTGTTCAAGTAAAGATCCTGCTATTTGCGAAATGTACATTGTCGAAGGTGATTCTGCTGGTGGTTCAGCAAAATTAGGGAGAAATAGAGAATTTCAAGCTATTTTACCATTGCGAGGTAAAATCTTAAATGTAGAAAAAACTAATACAGATAAAATATTTGCTAATCAAGAAATTCAAGCTCTAATTACTGCTATTGGTATTGGAGTTTTTCCTGAAATTGATATGAGTAAAATTAGATACAACAAAATTATTATTATGACTGATGCTGATGTTGATGGAGCACATATTAGGATCTTGATGCTAACATTCTTCTTTAGATATATGAAGCAATTAATTGAACAAGGTCATGTTTATTTTGCTCGACCACCTCTATTTAAATACCAAGAAGGCAAAAAAATTAAATATGCTTATACTGATCAACAACTTGAACAATTTAAAAAAGAAACAAATAGCAGTAAATATTCAATTCAAAGATACAAGGGTCTAGGAGAAATGAATCCTGAGCAATTATGGGAAACAACTATGGATCCAACTAATAGAACAATAGTTAAAGTAACCATTGCTGATGCTATTGAAGCAGATAAACAATTTAGTTTTTTAATGGGTGATGATGTTACCCCTAGAAAACAATTTATTGCCCAAAATGCAAAATTTGTTAAAAATATAGATGCTTAGGAGAATTAAATATGGAAAACAATTCAAATAATATTCGTGATTTACTTAATAAATCACATGTTGAAGAAAAAGAAATATCTAATGAATTAAAAACTTCATTTCTTGATTATGCTATGAGTGTCATTGTCGCTCGTGCTTTACCTGATGCTAGAGATGGATTTAAACCTGTTCATCGTCGTGTTTTGTATGCAGCATGAAATTTAGGTATGACTTCAAATAGTCAATATAAAAAATCTGCTAGACTAGTTGGTGAAGTAATTGGTAAATATCATCCTCATGGTGACACAGCTGTTTATGAAACAATGGTAAGATTAGCCCAAGATTTTAGTATGCGTTATCCATTAATCGATGGTCATGGAAACTTTGGATCTATTGATGGAGATGGTGCTGCTGCTATGCGTTATACAGAAGCAAAAATGTCTAAAATAGCTGACACTATGCTAAGTGATATTGAGAAAAATACTGTTGATTTAATTGATAACTATGATGGTTCAGAAAAAGAACCTGTTGTTTTACCATCCATATTTCCTAATTTATTAGCAAATGGATCAAGTGGTATTGCAGTTGGAATGGCTACTAATATTCCCCCTCATAACTTAACTGAAATAGCTGCTGGAGTAGAATTGGTAGCTAAAAAACCAGAATGTACAACAGATGATTTGTTACAAGTAATAAAAGGACCAGATTTCCCCACTGGTGCTACTATTATTGGGGCAAGTAATATTAAACAATATTTTGAAACAGGTAAAGGTTCTATTACAGTAAGATCAAAATGTAATATTGAATATAGTGATAATGGCAAACCAAAAATAATTGTCAATGAAATTCCTTATATTGTTAATAAGACACAGTTAATTGAAAAAATAACACAATTAGTAAAAGATGGTAAAATTGATGGTATTACAGATCTACGTGATGAATCTAATAGATTAGGAATTAGAATAGTAATTGAATTAAGAAGAGATGTAGTTCCTGAGGTTGTTCTTAACCAATTGTTTAAAATGTCACAATTGCAAACTAACTTTGCTGTTAACATGCTATCTTTAGTAGATGGTCAACCTCAAATCTTATCTATGAAAGATTGTCTACAAATCTATCTAAAACATCAAATTAATGTCTTAACTAGAAAAACCCAATTTGATTTAGAAAAAGCTAATAATCGTTTACATATTTTAGAAGGATTGCATATTGCTAGTCAGCATATTGAACAAATCATTAATCTAATTAGAAAAGCTAATGATGATAAAAAACTTCTTATACAATTAAGAAATGATTATCAATTATCAGAAATTCAAGCTAAAGCAATTTTAGAAATGAAATTAAAAAGTTTATCTAATATTGAACAATCTAAAATAACTGTTGAAATAAACCAATTACAAGCAGATTGTAATGAATATAAATCTATCTTAGAAAGTCACGAAAAGCAAATTGCTATCATTGTTGCTGTTTTACAAAAATTAGTTGAACGTTTTGGTGATAAAAGAAAAACAGAAATTGCCTACAATTTAAGTTCTTGTATTGATGATGAAGACTTAATTCCAATAGAAGATATTGTTATTACCATGTCTACACGTGGTTATCTAAAACGATTACCAATTGGTGAATATAAAACACAACATCGTGGTGGAGTAGGAGTAACTGGAACTGCTGTTCATAATGATGATAATGTAGCTAAAATTATTATTGCTAACACTCATACAGATATTTTAATTTTTACTAATTATGGAAAAATTTATCGACTAAGAGGACATGAGATTCCTGTAGGTTCTAAACAAGCAAAAGGTGTACCAGCAATAAATTTTATTCCTATTCAAAAAGATGAAAAGATTGTTACAATGCTACCAATTGATGAATATGAAAAAAATAAATCATTATTATTTTGTTCATGCAATGGAATTGTTAAACGAACTGAATTGACAGAATATGAACATATTAATCGTAATGGAAAAATTGCTCTTAGCTTAAAAGATAATGATAAATTATTTGATGTAAAAATTGTTAGTGATGATAATGAAATATTTATTGGTAATTCTATAGGAAAATTAGTTCGTTTTAAAGCTAGTGACATTAGAAATATGGGACGAACTGCTTCCGGTGTCAAAGGAATCAATATAGATGGTGGAACAGTAGTTGGTTTTAGTACATCTTTAACTGGTAATAAAATACTATCTATTGGAACTAGAGGAGTAGGAAAGATTACTGCTATTGATGAATATCGCCAAACTAAACGTGGAGCCAAAGGTGTTACTACTATAAAAGTGACCCCTAAAACTGGTAAATTAATCTTTACATCCACTGTTAACGGTGATGAGGATGCTCTAATCATGACAAAGAATAATATGATTATTAGAATCAAATTATCTGAACTTCATGATATAGGAAGAGCTACTCAAGGAGTTAAAATCATGAACATTGATGAAAATGATCGTATTGTTTCGGTTGCTATCTTTAATAATAATGATAATCAAGAGAAAATCAATAATCAAGAACCAACTCAATCAATAGAACCATCAAATAACTAAAGTCAATTTAAAAATAAAAAAAATACTAATAACAAGCATAGTTATTAGTAATTTTTTTGGTAGCAGGGGTGAGACTTGAACTCACGACACCCCGGGTATGAGCCGAGTTCTCTAAACCAACTGAGATACCCTGCCATATTGTAATCTTAATTATAATAGAATTATTAAATTAATTGTGGATCAAAAAAATTACTGCAAATTAAATATCTAATTTTACTATAAAATGTTTATAAATTGAAATACTCATTTTAGTTTTTGTTAAAATTAATTTGCCAATAAGAAGATTGGTAAGTCAACATCATAAGATGAAATATCAACCATTTCTAAAATAGTCCATAAAAATTTGTCATGTTTAGGAGTAGTATATAATGTACATATGAGTATCAAGTATAAAATTAAAACTGCCAAAGTAAATAAATGACTAATTGATGACGAAATCGAATTAGTTCAAGTTGGTTCTAAAGGAAATTACAAAATTGTTAATGCGAAGATAAATAAGAATTTAATTGGTGAAATAATTAAATTAACCAAAATTTAATCTAACAAATATAAAAACTAAAACTGCAATATTACAGACAATAGATACTAATATTTATTACCAATGATATAACTAAAAAATAGTTGGTAATGTAAGTTATTGTTGAAAAAAATCAAGGCAAAAAATGGTTCAAGTGATAGAAGAAAACCAAGAATAATGAACAAAATAACTTTAACCAAATTAGCTGAATAAACTAAATTTAGTATGCATATTGAAAAAGAAGTCTCAAGTTTAAGAAATGATGTAGCAAATCTAAGTTATAGATTTAACAATTTAGTTAAAGTTAATAACACAAAAAATAGGTAATAAGCTTCTACTTCAAAATCAAGTATATTTTTATATTTTCTTATCTAAACACATATAAACATAAATTAAATTTTACTAAAAAACACTTGGAAATAATTCTTTAATAAATTCAAACATCAGTTCACTTCTTTTTTTTATTTCAACAACATTCCAACTATTAATATCTCTAAAGTAATTATTCATTGCATATTGTGAACCAAATAAATATCTTTCCTTCTTGATATTGAATGAAACATTCCTTAAAGACTCATTTATTGAACTAGGTAATAATGTCAAATTACCCATACTATTATTTAATTTATATTTTTTATCATCAGGTAAATTATCACCTAAATTATTTTGCTTTGAAACGGGATTTACATGATCAACACTTACATCATTTAAATTGTTAATGTTGATATTATTCCTACTATAACAATACTTTTCAATAAGTAATAATATTGGTTTACATATATTTTTTTTGGCATAAAAGTTATTGTTAATTATATTTTCTTTCAATTTATCATCTCTAGGGAATTCTGAATTACCTTTAAGAGCTCTAAAATAATTTTTAATTTTGATTTCAGTAATACTAGTAATACTTTTATCAACGTGTGTTATACTTGGGATTATTTTAGGTATAATAGCCGTCACGCCTTTTGAATCCAACTCACATATATTTCGTCTAACCAAATATGAAAACATTATTTTTTTGAAGTAATCATAAATATTTGGGAATTTTTTATGACAATAAAATAATTGACCAATAATTATTTTTTTATCTTTTAACAATATTGCATATTTATCAGAGTTTTTAAAATCAATTATATAGTTAATAAACTCATCAAATTCAGTAACAAAATTGAATACTAAATTACCATTATTGTATTTATCAACAAATTTATTTAGTAGATCATTTATTTTAATATCATCATCAAATTTATATTGAAAAAAATAACGAAGCAAATAAGTAAATTTATAATCTTCACCTAGAGATTTATCATAATTATTTAAAACATTGCTTCAAATATTCTCAATTTGATTATTTTTATTTTCTGAAAAATTTAATATGTAATTATGTAAGATATCTCTAAGTGTTAAATTTTGACACTTGGCATTAATTGAATGAAAAATTTGAAACATATCATTATTATCATCCAATACATTAATAGCGATTTCAAAATTTGACATTTTTTTAAAAAACGAATTAAAATAATTCAATTTGTCTTCAGAGGATAAACTTTCTGTTTTAGATTTAAATTTCTTACAAAAAAAATCATAACATTTATAAATAGGATAGGATTTTTTAATTTTAGAAATATTAGTATTATTGGATAATTGATTAATTATTTCTTGATCATTACCCACCCTTGTTTGTAATCGAATTCTATTAGAATTACCACAAGGATTAAAAATTGAAAGACCATTACTTTTAAAAACATTGGGATATTCATTTTTTATAACAATCAACATGATAAAAATTGTTAATAACCTTTGTTGACCATCAACAATTTGCAAAACATCAAAATTATTATTACCTTGATTATCGTTTCGTAGTTTAATATACATAGAACCACAAAACTGTTTAATAATTGGGTTAGCACTAAGTTCGAGTGCATCTATATCATTAAAGAGAATTTCAATCGTTTTAATTTTTCATTCATATGGTCTTTGAAATTTAGGAATTTCGATGTATCAATTCGCACCTCGTGTTCAAAAATTATATAGATTTGTTATTTGATTTTGTCTCATATTGATCCTTTCATATTATGGAACTAATATTCTCAAATTCAAACCATTATGATAAAAAAGAAACTTCTAGTATAACACTAGAAGTTTCTAATCATCACAAAACTTAAATTAACTACCAATATATATATATATATATATATATATTGGTTACTATTTATGTGGCAAATATGTTCCATTTGTTCATTATATAACAAACAAATATATTAATTTAGGTTTTTGGATAATTTTCATTTCTATTAATAATTCTTATAAACATCATCGTCAATTTTTCCACAAATGAAAAAAGATATGATAATAATAATACTAAAGGTAATACACAACCAAATATTAATAGTACATACAAGATTTGATGATTGGATAAAAAATCATAAATAGTCCGCCTTGTAATAAAGAGTTTAATAAAAATAAAAATTGCAAGAGCGTTGTACAAATAAATAGTATATCAATGTTTAGTAAACCAATTAATATGAAAATTAAAAAAAGTAAATTTTCTCAATCAAGTAAAGATATTTACTATACCGTCTGAAATAATAATAAAAATTAATAATCAACAAATACCAAACAATAAAAAGATAATATTTGGGGGAAATTTATTTGTTTGCATATCTCATTGGCCAGTAGTAGTAGTTAAAATAAAAAATACTATAAAACAAAAGCATAAAATAGCTAATAATGTTTTGCATGATGAAGCAGAAATATTTTTGAAATATTCACAATAGAATAAACCAATATATGTAAAAAAACAATATGCTAAAAAACACAATAAATAATATCTAATTCAGTAATTAAATTCAAAACACGAACCAATAGAACATAGTAAAAAAAGAATTAAGAGTGGCAAAATTTGAAATGAAATTTTGTTGCAAAATTTTTTATGATATTTTATAAGAATTGGCAAAATAACTGTCAACATTAAATAAATAGGAATAAATCATAGATTCATGTTATGAGTATTCAAACCAATGACAGTTGGCGGATTAATAGGTTTAAATGGAATAAATCAATAAAACATTTCTCAATGAAAATTTCAATCATTAAAACAACAAACTATAAAAATATTAACTAATGAAAACAATAAAAAAGGTATTATTATTCTTAAAAAATTATTTAACAAAAATCAAAAATATGAATGTTTTGAGTTATAGTTTACAGCACCAATAACAAAAAATAACAATGGCATTTCGAATAATAAAAATCCTTTAAAAATCACTTGATTAGAAGAAAAATTAATTAAATTAAAACAATTAACTATTATTACTTGTAAAATAGCAACAACTTGTAAATAATTTAATTTCCAATCAATATTTTTAACTTGTTTTGTTTGAGAAAATTTATTATTCATTATGATAACCTTTTGTCTTTAAATATAAAACATTTTGACCTTCAATAGTTTTAGTTCAAAAAGCATCTTTAATTTTTAATTTTAAATTACATGATAATAATAATTGATATTCATGTTCCCAGGCTAGTGTACGATTATAAAATTTTGTATCTTGATGAGAAATATAAGCTCCATATGTATTTTCATCAACTTCAATTTCATAAAAAATAACATTATGAAAATTAAAGCCAGCAAAACCATTAACTAGAAAACTTCAAGCTGTATCTTTATCAAGTGATGTCGCACAAAAAGCATAGTAATCAATTTCTTTTTCTTTAAGTTGATTAAGATCAAGAGATAACAATTGATCATTTGCTTTTTCTCATATAGTTCAGTCATAAACATTATCCAAATTAAAAAAAGATAAAATTTGGTTTAAGATTTCCTTTTCATTTATCTCCATACCATGATATGTTGTTATTGGTCCACATTGACATTTTTTTAAAACATCATCTAACTTTTTGTAATCATCATATTTCAATGATAAATTAAAACTCTCAAAAAATGGAAATGGTTTATTGACATATGGTAGTTGAAATGAAGTTTCTTTGTACTTACCAATGTGATCTTTCGCAACAGTACCCTTATTAGCATGTAATTCATTGTTCCAAACATCTCAACCAGAATAATATGCAAAAGACATAATAGCATCAACATCATTAGTAATATCAATATTAGTTTTATTTACAAATCATTGAGGATCATCATTATATGTTAAACTATTAGCCCATTGTTTACAGTAAGCTTTAAAATACTCATCACTTTTTTGCTTAATATATTTTGAGTTAATAGAAGCTGCAATTAATAAAATAACAAAAATCAAAATTGGTAATAACAAAGGAAAAATAGCAGCAAAAATTCTTGCCTTCCTTGTTTTAAAATATAAAAGTAATTTACCCATTTTTTATTAATTAATACAACCCTTAAGGTTAGGTAATAACCTCCATTTAACTTAATTAAATTATACACCTATAATAACACAAAATGTGTAATCCAATTAATTTATTCAATATAAAAGTTTAGTTTATGTTACATGTGTAAATAAATATCATATCACAACGAAATTAGCATTTTCTACTGGTAATAATAATTATGCTTTTGATTTTACTTGTTACGAACAATTCTAATAACATCAATATTATTTACTAGAAATTAGTTCATAAATCCAAGAATATGAGTTACATTTTTTAAACTATTTAATTTTGCAATATTAATCATTACCATATCATTACATGAAAAAAATTGCTAAAAATCTTTTTAAATATTCAAATCATAAATTGCTATTATTTAACAAGTCATTTTCTATGATTTTTTGCAATGAATAAATGACATTCTATTATTTTCTTTTGGTTTAGTTTATTATAGTTTTATGTAAAAGGTAAGTTTTGTTAATACAATGCACCCTCTAAACCTGTATTTATTGGTATATACACTTAGTGACACATGACTGGCATGACAGGTTGTATATGTTGTAGTTTTCAAACATTACACTGCAACTAGGCAGCAAACCACCATATTGATATTTGCCACTTTTTATCAGCTTCAAAATATATGACATTTTGGAAATAGCAATACCACCTGTAATCATATGGAAGCCTTCATATTCACTGCACATTCTGCAATCAGTCAAGATATATTCTTTATTTTCTAAAGTGTTCCAAAATACAATATACGATTCTAGAAAAGGCATAACCCAAGCTAACATTTCTCTAGTAGCTAAGGGATTTAATGCTATATCTCTTATATTGTTAGTTTTAGCAAAAACCTTTAAAGTTCTTAAATACAATTCATTATTGGAAAGATTTAAGTCATTTGCCTTTTTCAAGAAAGAATATCCTCGATATACATTAATATAATGTTCAGCATTATGTTCAAAACTTTTTAAAATACCACAAAATTAATCTTTGGATTGTGTTCTAACACGCAGATTAGCATATATCTTTCAAAGTTTCTAATTCTGTTCTTGTTAGAACGATGTCTCCATCAATTAATATCTTATTGTTAAGAATGTTTGAAACTCGACTTTTAATATTAAAATTTACTAGTTTCGCAATCTCTTCATCATAAATGCCATCTTTACAAAAAACTTTGTGAGATCTTTTACTTTCATCTGTTCTACAAGTATGAACATCAAAGACATTAATAGCATTAGAAAAACGTCTAATAATGAATTGTGAAACACAATGATTTTTCATATTAAGACCTCCTTATAATTTTTTTGCACTCAAACGACAACTTTCAACTAGTTTCAGCATGTTATTGCATAGTTTTTCCATTTTAAGAGTAAAATAACTACAGTTATTTGATTCTCATCTATTTTAAATTAAGTATAATAACAACATCTTCATCACCAAGTAAATATATTAATTCACTTTTAGACAAATTAATGTGTCCTAATTCTGTATAGACCAAGTATTTAAATCATAAAATATTACTATTTGATTTGATAAATATAAGACAATATCTCCTGGATTAGTAGTAATTCTAGTGTCATTTGATGTAATGTAGAGCCAATAGAGCCTACCGTTCAAAACTACTATACTTACTCATATTTATAGTTAATCTATCTTTAAGTAAGATTCTTCAAAGCTTTTACTGAATCATTATCAGCCCATATCACATCTACTTCTATATCATCTATTTTTAATATTAATTCCATATTTGAAGTTTCATCTTCCTTAGTTATTCGATTATCATCTGATGGTGTAGTAATTGTTGTATATGGATCATCAGAAATTGGTTGAATCGATGAATTTTTTGATTTGCCACAAGATGCTAGTGCAGAGATAATTATTAAACTTATTAAAATAGTTATTGTTCCTTTCATAAACATATCACCATAGTAGAATTTAAACCTTACTAATATAATCTATTAGAGTGTTTCTTTTCATTTATTAGAGTTTGTCTAATAGATTTTTTTAAACTTTGTAGTATCTCATCAATATAAGATAAATGATCTATAAAACATAGTTCTGATGGTACAATTTCCTTTATTTTCTCATAAAATGATATACGACTTGTAATATAAGGGACTTTACTTCCAGAAAAAGAAATTATTGTTGGAATCAAATTAATCTTTTTAAAAGTTTCGAAATCATTGCTATACTTAAACAATAATTTAAGACATCCAACTTTAGATGCATAATTAAAATCTCTAACACATTCAAATAAATTAATTATATTCTCATTATTATTTATATATATATTTAAAGAATGATCAAACCAATTAAGCTGGTTTTTAGAAATTACTCTTTTACCTTCCTGGACAAAAAAACAACCCATAATTGTTGGAGCAAAAGATTGAATCGTATACTTATTATCTACATTGATCAATTTAGAAAATAACAAATCACCATATGTAATATAGTTATCACTATTCCATAAAGCTTCAATTCTCTTCGTTAAATATAAATTATAGTTATATTGTGAACACAAGAATTTATCTATAAAAACAGACAAAAATTTAATATTATTTTTCACTATTTTAAGAAGATATAATCCATTTTCATCAAAATAATTATTTTGATTATTCAAAGATACTAAATATAGCTTTTCTATAAAACCACTGTCCTCTTTAAATAAATCGTCGAATAAACTATCTTTATTATTTGGTTCAAAAATTAGATGTAAGTCATAAGGCTTATGTCCATTTTTTTCAAATTCTAAAGCTTTTTTACACAAACAAAGAAGTTTTGGAGTGGTCTGACATATTTTAATCCAATTATATGGATTAAAATATGTAAATGGATATTTATTAATGTTACTAACATAATCATCAAATAGTCTAGCAATACTTTCATTGATTTCACTGTCATTAATGGTTGTAAAAAGGTATTCAAAAGCTTTAGGTTTGCAAGCATCAGGAATAATATCTTTAATTATCTTATAAGAGTTTTCTACACTACTTATCTTTTTATATCTATCGACAATGCCACATACAGTATTCACATTACCTGCAAGCCATTTAGAATTAATAAGGATTTGAATTAATTTATCAAAATAAACCTTGTCTATGTTAGCTATACAAAGATCAAAATAGTTTTTAATTTGATTAGAAACACTATTATATGTACAATTAAACAAAACTAATTCACTTACTCGCTTAATGGTCAATTCAGCATTTGATGTAATATCCTTAATTAATCTTTTTTCACTTTCTACATATGATATGCTTCTATCAAATGGATCTATAAAAATAGGTTCAAGAAAATCAATTATATTTTTATTTCTTAAATATAAGTAGTCCCATTTTAATTTATAATAATCGAAAATGTGTCTGCTATAAAAATAAATGCATGTTTCTACTCTCTTGTCTTGTTTTATATTTTTAATTTCATTATTAAATGAAGCAATATCTTTCTTAAACAATTCTATATTGTTCTTTTGTTGACGATATGTAAAATAAGTTTCAAAGATTTTTGTAATGCTATTATTTTTAATTAAAAATACAATGCATTTTTTTCTTAACAAATACAAGTTTTCATCACCGTTTCCTATATTCGTTATTGCAAAAACTACTTTGTTACCACGCATGCTATTCTGTTCATATTCAAATTGTAGTAGTTTCAAGCAATATTTAGATAAACTATTTATAAAAATTGGGAAATCATTTGATAATTCAGAAACTATTATATCTTGGATCATATAATGTCTACGATAATCATGCCCATCAAACAAATAGTTATCTATAAGAATTGATTCAGCTTTTTTGATCGATAGTAGTCCATCCAATACATAAATTTTAAATAATTTTACAGCTAGTTTTGTTTCAATACGCAAAATAGAATTAAAAGAATTAATTACCCATTCTTCGTCAACTTCATTCTCTTTGATGGTATCATTTAATAGTTTCAAGCTTCCTTCAGGATTTAATCAAGAAAAACCACTTGCCAATTCTTTTAATACTATTTTATCATCTTTTAATATTTCCCAAGCCTCTTTTAAGTCATCCTTAATAAAAGATAAATCCTCTTTGTTAAAGAAAACATTCAAGGTTTGTTTTAACATTAAAATAATGTTTCTTTTATATTTTGGGAATAAATTGATAAAAATATCACGTAATCTAACAGTTTTTTTATGAAAATAAACATAATATTCTAAGTAATTAGACAAACATTGATCATTCATTTCAACTATTTCATTTTCAAAAATAGAAATAATTTCTTCTTTTTCTAAATATCTTATAATTTCATTAAATTCATTTCTTTCTATGTTTAGAAATCTCAACAAATCACCGTATAAATCTAATTCACTTAAATAAACTTGTTTAACAAAAGTAATAAGTGCTATACATTTTAATATCAAATATGCTTTTTCTATAGGTAGTAATTTATTTATTCTATTCTCGTAATACTTTCCAAAAATATCTCTAGGATCATATAAGGAAGAGATGCTGTTATTCCTTTTACATGTTTCAGCAATCATGAAAGCTAATCTAATATTTCCTTGTACTAGTTCATTGAGTTTAACTAAAAATAATTCGCTACAAGATCCAATATTATCTTTTATCACCTTATTTACTGCTTCTTCTGAAAATAAATCCAACTCATACTGAAAGGGAGAAACTTCTAATTCATCAAGTCTTAACAAAAAATTTGATAATTCATAATCCCTTATTGTAAATATTATTTTTTTATTTTTTAAACAATTTATAATAGTCTTAATATCAGAAAATTTATCAGCATCATCAATTAAATAATATTCTGTAAAACTGGTGGTTCTTAAAATATCTATATAATCAAAAATTCCTCTTGCTTTTATGCACTTTATCTTATTTTCAACTGCTTCAATACTTTTCAATAATTCAATCGCAAGTTTAGATTTTCCGACGCCAGATTTACCATAAAGTACAATAATATCATTATCTAAAAAAGCACGTTTTAGATCCTCTATTTCTCTATCTCTTGATGAAAATACCTTATCAAGAGAAGGTGACAGTCCGTTGTTTGAGTCATTAATAAATTCATTTACCGATAAAATATTTAAAGATTTATATAAGTTAATATTTAAAAATTCCGTTGCTAGTTCTGGATAGTTACCTTCAATATCAAGCGCCATATCATTAACACTTACCAATTCTAGCTTAACACCTAGCGACAACAGATAATTCTTTTGCTCAAATATAACATCATTGGGAATTTTCCCGTTTGAATAACAAAATATAATTTTTTCAATGTTTTTAACAGAGATTTTGGTTTGTGATTCATCCAAACAATCACTTATATCAGATTTTAGTTTGTTTCCAAGAGATGTTTTTTGTGTAGTGCATTCCACCATTATGAATCTATTATTATCCTTATTAATAAACAAACAATCTGGATGTGATTTTGTTGTTTTAACAGAACCTATCATAGAACCATTAGCTTGACATGAATAATCTATAAGTTTTTTATTGAGAAATGCCCTTGATAAATTTTGAAATTGACCAGCATCAAGGCCAGCTATTGCATTTTCAACCGATTGTAGCGACATATTATTCACTCCCCTTTCGGTTATTTTCATTTATTATCTGACACTAATGTCTTATACAATTCCTTTGCCATAATATCCATTACAGTTTTTTGGAATTGATCATTTCCAAGTAATCTTTGGAAAGCATCATTGTTCTTTGTATAGCATTCAACTAATACTCTTTCAAATTCTTTAGGGAATATTGATTTAATAAACATTTGAGCATCATTAGTTTTGGCATACTCAGTAAGTTTTTTCTTAACAACAGGATCACCCATAAGCATCTGGAATACACTATCAAGTGCCACTTTGTCAGCTGCTGAAAAATCATCTTGATATTTCTCGTTAACCTTTTCAACAATTCTTTCTAAAGTATCAGTCTTATTACTTTTTTTAGCTGGCTTAGCTCCTTTACCAGGAACAACTTCGCCACATTCTTTTTCAAGTTTGATGGCACCTTTGAAAGTTTCTTTTAATTTAGCATATTCAAGTGATACTTTACCTGTTAAATCAAATACTGGATATTGTGTCTTAGGTAATAATCTAATTAAATGAGAAATATACAAATAATCTTTGAATAAGTCTTCATCATTAATTCTTACAAGTTGAGTCACAAAACCATATGAACGAATAAACTTTATCATTGTATCTCTTGCAAGTAATCTCTTGTTATCATTTAAATCAGCATAATTATCTACAACTGGTTTCATAACATTTACAAGTTTTCCTATCGCGGAATCATCTTGCTTTTTCTTATCAGAATTTACTTTCATAATTGCATAGAATTTATCTATATCTTCATCATTAAAGATTGCAAACTCATTTAATTTACTTCTTAAACCATAAACTCTATTTACATCACTACTTCCGACTAATGTAGTCTCTTCATAGAAAGGTTGGAATGACTCTTTAATGCTGGCTGATGTATTAGCAAAATCAAGTATAAAAGTATCATTTTTAAATGGGCAAGTTCTATTTAATCTAGATAATGTTTGAACCGCTTTAACTCCTTTTAATTTTTTATCTACAAACATGGAATGTAATAATGGTTCATCATAGCCTGTTTGATATTTATCTGCAACAACCATTATATTAAAATCATCACTCTTAAATGCTTTTCTAAACTTTGTATCAGAATTGATTTTTTTACCATTAGGATATTCATTCATTTCAGCTTCAATATACTCAGTATCATCACCATCAAATTTGACTTTACCTGAGAATGCAACTAAAACACCACATCCTTTAGTCTCATCTGGATGCTTAGAAATATATTCCTTAACTGCTTGGTAATATAAAACAGCACTCTGTCTTGAATCAGTAACAATCATAGCCTTACCATGACCATTAATCTTCTTTCTACCATTATTAAGGAAGTTATCCATAATCATATCTACCTTTTGAGAAATGGTAAATTCATGTTGTTTATAATATTTAAATAAAGCTCTTTTTGCCTTTTCTTCTAATAATTCTGGATTATCTTCAGTATTAGTAATTAACTTAAATGCTTCTTTAATAGTTACATATGTACTTAAAACATCTAAAATAAAACCTTCCTCTATTGCTTGTCTCATAGAATAAGTATGGAATGGCTTTTTCTTTTCATCACCGATACTAGTTCCAAATAATTCTAATGTTTTATTAATTGGTGTTGCAGTAAAAGCAAAAAATGATTGATTCTCATGATGTCCTTGACCTAAGATATTTAGTAATTCTTCGGTCTCTTCTATTGCATCAGGGTTCATATTGTTTTCTTCTGCAAATGCCTTCTTTTCTTTTTCAACATCAATTAAAGAACTTCTTAGTGTTCTTGCAGATTCACCACTTTGACCTTGATGTGCTTCATCAATGATAACAGCAAAGTTTCTGTCTTTTAATTCATCGAAATCTTTATAAGCATATAAAAACTTTTGAATAGTACAAATAATAATTTTCTTTTTATCATTTATAGCATCTACAAGACCTCTAGAACCTTTCTTTTGAGTAATGCACTCAACTAATCCAGCTTTATGGTCAAATGAATTAATTGTATCTTGTAATTGAGAATCTAAAACTATTCTATTAGTTACGATAATAACTGAATCAAAAATATACTTATCATCTTTATCAAATGCAGATGCTAGTCTATATGCTATCCATGCAATAGAATTAGATTTACCAGAACCAGCAGAATGCTCAATTAAATAATTTACTCCAGCGCCTTTTTCTTTAACATCTGCTAAAATCTTTTTTACTACATCATATTGATGATATCTAGGGAAGATAATTTTCTTTGTAACATAAGATTTACCATTCTTTTCTTCTTTTTCTTCAGTAATAGTAATAAATTTAGCAATTAAATCTATCATTGAATCAACGCAGAAGACTCTTTCCCAGATATAAGAAGTTAGATATCCTTCATCATTCTTAGGATTTCCTTTTCCGCCAGGATTGCCTGCACCATTTGAACCTTGATTAAATGTAAAAATCTTGTGAATTCACCTTTCAATTCAGTTGTCATAAATGCATCATATAAATCAATTGCAAAGTAACATAAGAATCTCTGACCGAACTTAAAAATAGGTTCTTTAGGATCTCTATCTTCTTTCCATTGTCTCATCGCATTATTGACATCTTGACCTTT
>CACXEQ010000023.1 GCA_902766725.1 uncultured Ureaplasma sp. | reverse complement strand
CTACAACAACAGACAGACAAATTAAAACACTTACAAGCGCTATCAATAGAATCAACAATTTCTTGTTCATGATTTCTCCTCCATAATCTTTAAAATCTTCATTGATTTTTTGAAAAAATCTCTAACTTCAAACTATAATAATATATTTGAAATTAATATATATGTATTTTTATGCAGTTTTTAGCAAGATTTTCTAGTGTTTTCATTATAATGAACAATGTTGCATTTAATATTAAAGTATATATTTTTTAGCCAATAAAAAAATTAAAAAATATTCTCACAAAAAAATAGATACGCTCATGATGATGAATGTAAAAAAATAGAAGATGTAGATGCGTGTTACACCTACTTTTTAATTTCTATAATCAATTTAAACGACAACATCACAGATAAAGTTCAGACAATTTTACTATCCCATTACATCTAATTACTTGTAGTATTTTTCATAGGATTCTTGTCTTTTTCGTTCTGTTTCTCGTTCCATCTCCTCTGCATCAGAATAACCTAAATATTGTGCATATTCATCTTGACTTAATTGACTCAAATCAGTAATACTGCCTCCACTAACAGGATCTACTTCTACATGAATTTTATCATAATATGAAGGTCTTTGGTCATTATTGTTATCTGATTGAGATGCCTCTGCTTTAACAACCTTTTCTTTAATAGTTAATTTTTGTGTTGTATTATTCCCAGTATAGTTCTCATTTCCACAATAGGATACCTTAACTTTGTATTTCCCCTTTTTTAAGTTCAAATCAAGATTAGCCTTTCCTTTGGAGTTGGTTTTAACAACATCATCTACAACCACTTTACCCTTTTTGTTGGTAATGGTGATATTAACTATTTCTTTTGATATTGGGGTTTTATTTAAATCTGTTAATTGTATCGATAATTTTCCTTTATCTTCATATTGTGTCTTATCACTTGTTATTTTAACTTTTGTTGGTTCTTTTGCATTTGTTGGATTTAAAACTGTAAATCCAATAACCGCTACAAGAACAATAATTATTACTAAAAGTATTATTATAATTGTTTTATTTTTATCCATTCAAATCATACTTCCCTTATAAAATTACTACTTTCTATGGCGTGCATCCGATAAATGGTTAAAAAAATGTAAGGAAGTAAATCATCATTTATTTAATTACATTCTAAATAAAATTATGTTTACTCGCTACATAATGAGTAAAATCATACCCAAAAGTATTGCCATAAAAGAGCAGATGACTTCCTTTACTTAATTCTCCATTAGACGCTTTATAACCAATTTCAGCTTTAACTTTTGTATAAGTTGTTTTAAATTTAGTTATTATAGTTTTTTTTACTTTTTTTGTTACTTTTATAGATACATATTTAATATTATAAGTTCCTTTATAATAATGAAATTTAACTTTCATATTATATTTACCAGAATTGTATTTAGTAAAATATTTACTGTAGTCATTATAATATTTTTGACGATCAGTGTATTTCTTATTAATAATTGTTTTTTTAATAGTTTTAGTTTTTAATACTGGTTTAAGCACTTTACATTTATTATTAGTATTGAATGTGTAAAAATCAGATGTTTTTGTTTTTTTAGCATATTTTAAACTTTTATATGTATCATCATCTATAGTTAGTTTATAAGTTTTTTTAGGAGCTTTTTTAACATTTTTTATTTGTTTTTTAGCTTTTTTAGATAATTTATATTTTGGATTATAATCTTTAATATAAACACTTTTACCAGTTGCTTTATATGTGTGAGTTTTTCCAGATAATGTATAGTCATTAGCATCACTAGAAGCAATGACATTATTATCACAAGACGCAATAACAACCACATCACTAGAAGCAATATTATTTTCAGAGCAATTATCTACCTGAGCAGCATCAACTGTATTAATAGCCACAGCAATTAGAAATATACTTAAAATAATTATTAATATTTGACTTAATTTCATAATCAATCTCCATTTATCATATAATTTAGTTATAAATAGTTATTATTTCTCCTAGACATCATCATCTATAAAATCATCGAATATCCCTTGTTAAATTCTTGTGTTTTTGAATATCTTCTTTTAAAAAGTTATTTTCTTTAGATAAAATTTCAATTAAGAATCTTGCTGCTTAAACCTTGCATACAATTGAGATAACAAATCATCTGTTTATAAATGATTTTTTTCAATCCTTTCAACATAATCTTTTAGGGTCATTTAATTACACCCAGTTTTATCATATTAATTAACAATATATCAACAATAGTATATAAAAAATAGATTTTTTTACCTCATCACCTATTAAATAATTTTCAATGAAATTATTAAAAGCAATATTATCAACAAAACCTGCACTATAAACTATACCTGCTCTTTCATATCTTCTGTAATAAGTCTGCAGGCTTGATTCATAGGATGATTCCAATTCCCTGTCGTGTCTTTCACGGGCAAGCTGTTTACATAATGATGGAATTATATTGGAGCACCTATATGATCTTGAGCGTGTTCTCTGCCTGTTAGGCTCATAATCTTCTGAAATTGAAACAACACGATAAACAACCCTTGAAT
>CACXEQ010000022.1 GCA_902766725.1 uncultured Ureaplasma sp. | reverse complement strand
CTTAACTTTTTCAACAGTAACTTGTTTACCAATAAACTTCTTATCAATATCAGTATCAGTTATTTTGTATTTAGCAGATTTATTCTTGCTCATTGTTGTATATATTATATATTACTCATTCTTAATATATTACTCATTCTTACTTAAATAAGTTCTATTAAAATATAGGTTATTTGGATTAAAGTTTCAAAAAATTCACTTTTTTTGGACTTTATTCCAAATATCATCAATACCCCAATTTATAGTAGAAATACCTAAATAACACATAGAATATATTAAGAATATCTTTAATGAAAATATTATGAACACTATGTGGTAACAAATAAAAAAAATGTATCCATTTAGGATACACTTGTTATTACATATGTATTACTAATGCTTTAAGTTATTTAGTTTAACTGCTCTATTAAAATTATTTCTTAAATTTGTAACTTCTTTTTCTAACTTATCAAATCTATTTTTGATAAAATCATTAAATCATGCAGGTGCTATAGGTTTTGGAAGTTTTCTTCCACTATCACTAGGACTAGTTCTAGATTTAACTCTTTCTAAATCTAAATTCTTACCAATAAACTTTTTATCAATATTGGTATTTACAACTTTATATTTAAGAACTCTGGTTTTCTTACACATTTGCATATATTATATATTACTGCAGAGCCAGTTAGTTTTTTGGACCACTTTTAAAGAAGTGGATATAAAAAAAATTAACCGAGCTTATTGAATATATTAAGAATATCTTTAATGAAAATATTATGAATACTATATAAACTAATAATGAAATATTTTTTCATTAAATTGAATGAATGATGTAATTAAAATGTTAATCTTCTTTAAAAGCTATCTTTTCATATTATTTTTTTGGTTGACCAAAAAAATAACAGGTCAATAGCTTTTTCAAGCAACATTTCATATTTAAATTCTTCATTTAATTTGTCTTTAAAATCTTTCTCAATATCACTTCTATCTGTTGGATGATGATATAAATTTCTAATCAAATTAACATATGAATGATGATATTGTTGATTTTCAATAACTACCATTTTATTATTAACATCTCTAATGGCAAATTCTTAGTTTTGATTAACAATTTCTTTATCAACATTGCCATTCTTATCAAATCCTAATCCTGACTCTCCTATTAAGTAATCCAAAAAATCAGGAGTGTATATTTTATAAATGTCGTATAAGAGTTTTGTATCACAGCAATTTTTACTTTCTTTAATGTTATCATTCATAATTTTAGTTTGATAACCTTTTTTTCAGTTTTTCTATTTTTAATATTTTTATTTCATTAACAGTTAATTGACTATTATTTATTAGTTCAGGAATAAAATAATAATTATGAGAAGTAATAAAAATTACTGAATTATTTTTGTTTAATTGATTTAATTTTACTATTTCACCTATAAATTTTTGAATAAATTTTGGATGTAAATAATTATCCGGTTCATCTAAAAATATTTTAATTTGTCCAAATGCATTTCATTTGATTTAATAATTTTTAAACACAACTTTATAAAATAAAAACTCACTTGACCATGTGAATATTTATTTAAGTCACTAAATTTGTTTACAATATCATTAATTTCAGGATAAGTAATTTGAATTTTTGCAGCAATGTTACATTTAAGCTAGCAAAAAATGGTTTAAAATTATCATTGTTAGGCAAACTATCAATATCAAAATTTAATGAATTTCAAATAATATCTGCTTTATTTTTTGTTCATTCTTTATTCCTATCGTCATGTTCATTATGATTTAATATATTTTTATCAGACAGTATTTTTTTTCAACAATTCATTAAGTGGATTTAAGTATGTTGGTTTTTTATCTGTACCATTAGCACCACGATAATTACTTGCTGTTTTATCATTCAATAATGTGGAAAGCTCAGAAGCTGCAGGAAAAAATATTTTTGTGCATTCGCCAGGTTGATTTTCATATTGTTGATTTAAATATGTAGTTTTACCAGAGCCATTTTTCACCTAATATTAAAGTTATCATTTTATTCTTTTAAACTATTTAGTTTAACTATGTTATCAATTCTGTTAATAAGAGATTTATTAAATTTTTCTTGTTTATCAAGTCTTTTATTAATGTTATCATTAAACTCTTTAAATCAAGCTGGAGCTTTTGCTCTTGCCTTTGTTGTAAGACCGCCTTTAGTTTTAACTCTTTCTAAATCTAAATTCTTACCAATAAATTTTTTATCAATATTGGTATATACTACTTTATATTTAAGAACTTTATTCATCTTAGTCATTTTCATTTATACCCAACTAAAATATATTCTTAATGTTTGATCATCAAAATTACTACCAGAAATTTTAGCATTTTTTACAACACCAAAATTATTCTTTATATGAATTATTTCAAAAAAAGATGAATTAGCAAGTGAACGTAATCTTTCCTTTTTAGCATCAGGTAAAGTATCAAATGATGAATGTTTGATTTCAATTCATTGAGAATCAAATGAACGATTAATAGTTACATTATCAATTAAAACTTGATAATCTGAATCCAACAATACCATATCATATCCTCTAGTTAAAATGTCTTACACACATTTTTTATTTTATTATAAATAAATTATAATGATACATTTATATTATGTACTATAAATTGTTTACATTAATGGACTAGCTAATGATTTATGAAGATAAGATGTGTAATAATTGAATATTCAAATTCTCAAAAGGAAAAAATTACAAGTCATATAAGAAAAAACAAAGATATTAAAAAATTTATTGTGGATTTATTTTTAAAAATTAATGAGCGGGAAATAATTAAACTATGACTTTCAAATACTTCTATTGTTATTTCAAAAAATAAAAAATTCAAATCAATTAAACTAAAAAATTTAGCTTTAGAAAATAAGCATAATTGCATCTTAGATAAAAATTTAAAATTATTAAGATTTAAACAACTTATTGCTATTAAAAATATGATTGATTATTACTTGAATCACATAAAACAGGACACCATAAATGAATTTTATCAAATAATTGTATGTTTAAATAGACTTGTTATTTCTATACTGGAAAATAAAAAGGAACGTAAAAGTTTTTGAACATTATTAGGATCACTAATTGCTGCGGGCGCAAGTGCTGCAACTATTATTTTTACAATAATTTCAAAAGCTATTTGGAAAAATTAATACATTTATTTTAAGTCTTATGGCAGGGGTAGCAGGAATTGGAAATAAATAGGATAAATAAATACCTTGGAGTTTTGACGCTATTCAGTAACTTTTAGTTAAAAAGTAAAAAAATCTTATTTATTCAACTTGGTGCAACAAATAAGAAATCTCCACAAAAAGTGAAGATGTTTATTGATATTGCTATCCAATAACTTAAAAATATTATACCATATAAGTAAGCCTGGTTAATTTTTTTGGACCACTTTTAATGAGGTGGATATAAAAAAAATTAACTAGGCTTAATTCATATTAAATAAGTTTTTAAGGCCAGCATGTTCAGAACACAATCTCATGTTTTTCATCGTTTTCATGCCGCCTGATAATGTTTACCATATTGACAATACACAGTAATTGATTCTTTATTTAAATATTTACAAACACTTTTAATATCATCAATAATTTCATTATTGTTCAAGGGCCACCAACACCTCCTAATTTCAAATAAATAACTGTTCTTTAAAGAATAGTTTCTAAATTGACACATTAAGTGCAACACCATGGATAATTAGGAGTTGCACTTTTTGTTTTATCTACATATAAATAAAAAAGTGCCCCTAG
>CACXEQ010000021.1 GCA_902766725.1 uncultured Ureaplasma sp. | reverse complement strand
ATAGTTTTATGGTTTATCCCATCAACAATTTTTTTTATTGTAATTTGTATTTTAGTATGTGATGCATGCAAATCTAATAATAATAATGATGATGATGATAGTAGTAATGATGATGATGGTAATGATAATGGTAATGATGATGGTAATGATGATGGTATTGAGGCTGGTGATATTGTTGAGGATGAAGAGTATGTTGTTGATGGAAATCCACCACATAATAATGATAATGATGATCAGATAATAATTCATAATGATGACAACAATGAAATAAATAGCAACAATAAAATGTTAGTAGATGAAGATGATAAAGACAATATAAATAAATTAAATGAGATTATTAATGAAAATGATGATAATAAAATTGTTATAGATCAAGAAAAGATAAAGGAAATGGAAGAATATAATGCAAAACTTGATAAAGCAGAAAAAGATTTTCAACAATTTACACAAAAGAAACAAGATGAAAGTCAGAGAAGACTTTTACGTTTAAAACTTGATAATATAAAAGCTGAAAATGGTATACAACATTATAGAACACTTGAAAGTATAGTAAATGATAAGAAACTTTCTGTAGCAGTAAGAAAATCAATTCTCACTTTAACAAAAGATTTACTTGCTATTGAAAAGCAATTAAATATTGCTAATCAATTTGATATATATTTGGGTAATTTAAAATTTGAAGATTTAGGCAACATTGACATTGTTGAGTAAACATAAATATCTTATTTCAAAATTACTAAATTTCTTTAAATAAATTTTAGTAATTTGTTATTTAATAAATATATTACAATGACAATTTCACTAATGTTTTTACAATAAATTAATTATGTTTTTTTACAACTTTTATTCATACTTTTTGATATTTTACTTTATTTAAATAAGTGAACCTATTATTACTTAACTCTATTTTTTCTATTGATTTTTTAATAGTTACTAAAATATCAAAAATATCGTTATGATAATTAAAAATTAAATAACAAAATAGTAGCAAATAATTTAATTTATATTTGAGTTTTATTTTTAATAGCTATTTTTAATGTATCACTATCAATATAATCTAATGATGAATTAACTGGTAAACCAATAGCAAGTTTATATATTTTTGGTTCATGTAAAATATTCTTTAATAATTTATCTAAATAGATATTTGTAGCTAAACCGTTATTAGTGTTATTGGTACATATTAAAACTTCTTTAAATTCTTTTAAAGCACAATAATTAACTAATTGATTAATTAGTTTAAATCCTAATTTTTTTTTATGTCTTATGTCTATTTCATCATTCAAAACAAAATAAATGCCTTCAAAACAACCTGTTGCTTCAATCTTAGTTAATTCATCTATATTATTGACAATACATAGTTTAGTATTATCTCTTTGTTCATTGGAACAAATATTGCATAATTCATCAATAGCAAAATTGCCACATTGCTTGCAAAAATGAATAGTATTTCTAGCATTATTTATTCTGTCAATGAAATCATCAACAAATTTTTGATCCTGATTGAGTAAGAAATAAGCTATTTTCTGGGCATTTTTGTTGCCAATAGATGGTAATGATTTAATAGCATCAACTAAATATTCAAATTCACTTGGTTTCATTATTAAAATAAACCACCAAATCCACCTGGAGCCATTGAAGATTGAATTTGGTCAACTTTATCTTTCATTGCTTTAGTAGCTTCATTTACTGCTTCCACAATCATTTCTTGCAATGTTATGGGATCTTTGGGATCAATCAATGTAGAATCGATTTGAATATCTTTAATTTGACCACTACCATAAATATGAACAACTATAGCTTTATTTTTATAGTCTATTTCAAATTCTTTCTGATAGAACTCATGTAATTTTTTTTCTAACTCTTGTTGCATTTTTCTAGCTTGTGCTAACATTGCTTGCATATTCATACTTCTTGCCTCCAAACATGCTTATTATTATAAAATAATAGTATTAATTATGGTAGTTAATGTTACCCAAGCAAAAAATAAATTACAAATAATAGCTACCCCTATTGGTAATTTACAAGAATTGTCTTTTAGAGCTATTGATGCTTTTAAAAAATCTCAGTGTATTTTATGTGAAGATACTCGCATAACAAGCAAAATACTTGCTAAATTTAATATTCACAATAAACAACTTATTTCACACCAAAAATTTAATGAAAATAACAATCTTAATTTTATTATAAAAAAAATCAAAACTTGTCCAACAGTGCTATGTTCTGATGCAGGTTATCCATGTATCAGTGATCCTGGTTATACCCTAGTTAATGCTTGTTATAAAAATAATATTGCTATTGAAGTAATTAATGGTCCTAGTAGTTTAATGCATGCTCTAACTATGAGTGGATTAAATATTGATAATTTCTATTTTAATGGTTTTTTACCACGTAATAAAACAAAGAGAATATCTAAATTGAAACAATTATCAAATATTTATGTACCAATTGTCTTTTTTGAAGCTGTTCACCATATTAACCAAACTTTAGAAGACATTTGTATGATTTTTCATGATCCATTTATGGTTATTTGCAGAGAGTTAACCAAAATAAATGAAACAATTTATCAAGGTAAGTACAATGAAATTATTAACAAAATTATTCCTAAAGGTGAATTTGTAATTATTGTCGACAATAAACAAATAAAAAAATCTTGTAATATCAACCAATCTAACATAATTAATGATGTTAATGCATTAATAAAAGATAAAAAAACATCATTAAAACAAGCATGTAAATTAATTGCTAAAAAGATAAATAAAAATGCTTCTTTTATATACAATATTTTTATTCAAAGTAAAAAAACCAACAATGCTTAATTTTAGGTTATATGGTAAAATAAAAAACTCTAAAAATATTACTCAATTATTTTGTGATATTTGTAATTTTACATCTAACCAATTACAAATAAAAGATAAAATCATTTTTGATGTTAATTTTGTTAGTAAAAAAGCAATCCAAATTATTAATTATAAATATAGGCATGTAAATAAACCTACTAATGTAATTAGTTTTGCAAATAGAGATAATAATGATTTATTTGTTCCATTAATTGGTGAAGTTTATATTTGTATTGCCATCGCTAAACAAGAGGCTAAAAAACAACACCATTCATTACATGTACAGATATGTTTATTATTTATCCATGGATTGTTACATTTACTAGGTTTTAATCATAATAATGCTATTG
This sequence comes from uncultured Ureaplasma sp., assembly GCA_902766725.1. Classification (GTDB taxonomy): domain Bacteria; phylum Bacillota_I; class Bacilli_A; order Mycoplasmatales; family Mycoplasmoidaceae; genus Hennigella. The sequence continues at coordinate 1,792 of CACXEQ010000021.1, read as the reverse complement.
AAAAAAAGAAAATGTTTAATTTAACTGACAAAATTATGCAAAATGTGTTTTAAGAGGATAATAAATGAATAAAAAGCAATGTACAGTAGCAATAGTAGGGTTAGCCAATGCAGGTAAATCTACTTTTTTGAACAATTTAATTTCTTATAAAGTTTCTATTGTTAGTCATAAACCACAAACTACTAGAAATAAAATCCTAGCTGTTTATACAAATAAGAAAATTGATATATGCTTTATTGATACTCCTGGTTTTCATAAACCTAAGAACAAATTGGATAATTTTTTAAATTCCCAAATTAATCAATCTTTTAAACAATGTGATATTGTTCTATTGTTAATTGATTTAACTAAAGATAACATAGAGGAAAATAAAAAACTAATTAATCATATTAAAAGTTTTAAAATTGATAAATTGTTCATTATTTTTACCCATAAAGATTTAGCTAAATCAATAAACATAAATGATAAATTAAAACTTTATGGTTTGGATGATAATTATCAATATTTATCTATATGTTGTAAAGATCATCAAGATTTAATGAATGTAGTAGATAAAATTTATTTGTTATCACCAGTTAATGGTTTTTTTGCCATAAATGAACAAGATGATAGTTTTTTAATCAAAGAAACTATAAGAGAGATAGCCTTACATGTTTTAAAACATGAGGTTCCTCATTGTTTAGCGGTAAATGTTGATGATAAAAAATTTAATAAACAAACTAACTTATTTACTATTACATGTTCACTAATTGTTGAAAAAGAAACACAAAAACCTATTGTCATAGGTAAAAAAGGGAGCATGATCAAATTAATTGGTACAAAAGCTCGTAATGAACTTCTTAAAATCTATGACTGCAAAATAATGTTAAATCTTTTTGTTAAAGTTAGAAAAAATTGACGTGACAATGAAAACATATTACATGATTTAGGATATTTTAAACGATAAAAATGGCAGAAATCATTACTAAAGGTTATTTAATTGATAAAATTGATTACCAAACATTTGATGAAATTATTACTTTTATTAATGAACATGGTAATAAATTTACCGCTTTAGCTAGAGGGACAAAAAGAATTAAAAGTCATAATGCTAGAAATCTGCAGATTGGAAACTATTGTGAGTTCAAATTTTATTTAGCTAGATTAGAAAATAAAGTATCTAAGCTCGTCTGAGCTCATACTATAAAACCTATATCTTGACCAAATTTTAAGCAATCATTTATAACCCTAAATTTACTAGCAAACCAATTAATATATCCAAATAAAGCAAATTTTAATTTCTACAAAACAATGCTGAATTATATTAATGATGTAAAAATAGATGATAAAAAAGTAGAATTAATAGTTTTAAGAAACTATTGTTATCTTGCAGGAATCGATTTATATGTTAAAAATTGCGTAATATGTCATAACCACCATATAAAAACTATTTCCTTTAAACATCATGGTTTGCTTTGTGGACAATGCTATAGTAATCTTAATGAATCATTTTGTCCATTGGAATTATCTAAATTATGCTATTTTTTATTTAAAAATGAATATAACAAGCTAGACAACTATAGCAAATATTATTCTAAATTGATTATTTTATTAAAACAATACATAAATCTTAATAATGGTACTTATTTTACAAATATGTAATAAAAATATAGATATTTGTTTAGTCAAAGGTCTATAAAATCTTATTTAAAATTTGATTAAAATTGAGCTATGTTGCAAAAAGTGAGCATTTTTGCATGAAATCATTTCTAAAATCTTGCTTCAAAACATGCATCATTTAGCAAATAAATTT
>CACXEQ010000020.1 GCA_902766725.1 uncultured Ureaplasma sp. | reverse complement strand
TGAAATTTATTTGGTAAAAAGAAGTATGTTTTGAAGCAAGATTTTAGAAATGATTTCTGGTAAAAAATGCTCACTTTTTGCAACATAACTCTATTTTTTGATCAATTAGATATTTATGTTGATCCACTTTAGATTTTATTTTTGATAAGTAATTGGATGATTAATTCATCATCTTAAGATATTAATATCATATATACGCTGACTTAAATTATAAAGTTCATAATCTAAAAAATGACAAAATCTGTAAAAATTTTAGAATTATCATTATCTTTAATAAATTTGGCATTAAATAAAAAAAATTTTCGCAAAATTGTATCCATCCATTTATCTGATTATTTGGAAGCAAAATATGACTATAATTAATAGGAGTTTTTGGTTCAATATATTTTTCAATTATTTCATTAAACAAATCATAAAAATATTTATGAGGAAGATTTGCATCTATAAAATTGAAATTGTTTCTTATTTTCAACATTTGTAAATTATATTTAGAAAAAAATCAATCTAAATTGAAATGTCTAATTTAAGTGGTAAATATATAATATGTATAAAGATAGCATGTGTAAGAAAACAAAAATTCTTAAATACAAAGTAGTAAATACCAATATAGATAAAAGCTTTATTGGCAAAAAAATAGATTTAGAAAGAGTTGAATCTAAAGGTAGATCTATAATCAAACCAAGAACTAAACCTCCAGTTTGATTTATTGAATTTGAAAAAAGAAATAACCAAAAATTTGAAAAAATAGATGAAAAATTTGAACAGATAGACAAAAAATTTGAAAAAATAGATCAAAGATTTGAAAAGATGGATAAAAGACTTGATCGATTAGAAAAAAGGTTTGATAGAACAGTTAGAGTTAATAATTTAAAAAATTAACAATTTTATACATTTTGTATAAATTATATGTCTTATTGTTCAATGTGATTGCATAGCTGAGTTTGTCCTTAAAGTGCCCATAAATAAAAATGCTCATTTAATGTTTTTGGTTAAAATTAATTTGGATTAATGTTAATCTTTATTCAAAAATAAATTATTAGATTAAGACCAAAATATTTCCTTATTCATTATTGAGTTTATTTACTAGATCTATTTGACAAATATATTTAGATTTTGGTTTGAAACCTAAAATTTTTTGTGCAATAGTTGAAAACATTCCATTTTGGTAACAACAATATATTTGATTGTAGATAATTTTGTTTCAAATTCTTTGAATTTTATCCTTGTTGTTATCTAGATTTATATTTTTAATAGCTTGCTCATATAATCTACAAGCTGCATAATAACTATATAATGACTCTTTGGAATAAATATCAAGAAATTTTTGTTTAGTTTTATAAGCATTGGGTCAATTTATTTTAGCCTTATCATATTGTAATTTAATGACATCATAAGGTGTAAAGACAGTTTCTTTGTTAGGATTTTGAATCTTTTTGAAGAATTCAATTCATTGTTCTTCTCTTGCTAATGGACTAGCATAACTAAATATTTTTTCTATTTCTTTTAAATATCTTTTAAAAGTTTCAAGAAAAACTCCTGGTTTAGCCATTTTGCATAATTCTTTGAAATCTTTTTTCTCAATGCATTTAGTTTCATCTTTATTAGGGGACATTATTGATTTTCATTCATCAATATTAATTATATTATCATTAAACATTTGATCAAAATCAGGATTATTAACATTTTGATTAAAAATAAGATCATGTAATTTATCATACATACCAAGCATCAGAATAGGAATTTTTACAAATATTCCTATTATTTTATGAATTTCTATTTTTTCTTTTTTTAATTTGTCTTTTTCCTTAGGTGTTAAGTTTTTTTTGGATGCTAAAATCGGCTTACCAGTTGTGTTATTTATTATTACATTTACATCTAAATTTTTGTTCCTTGAATAACTATAGCCATCAAGTTTATTAATAAATTTATTAATGCTTTGATAATTATGTGGATCAAAAAATTTACTAATTCTTAAACAACCAGAGTCATAGGCCGCAGCGGCAATAGCTTTATTTGCTTGCTCAGTCAATTTATTAATTGATATTTTTGTTAAATTAAATACATTTGATTTATCATCTATACCATGGATGTTAAAATAATTAATTATCTTGTTATATTGTTCATCATTTGCTTGACCATTTTTACTAGTTTCATTAGCAAGTTCATAAGTATTATTAAGACATCTAAAGGTATTAAAATCAAATATCAATCCTATTTTCTTTTTTTTATCCCAATTTAGTGGATAAGGGTTTTTAACTCTGAACATTGTTTGGTAGTAAGAAATAAGTGATGTAGTATCATTTAAAAATAGGATAGTAGATAACCCTTTTAATGTTACACCAGTTGTCAATCTTCTAAATGATAAAATAATTATCTTTTTATCTATTGTATCTACTTCTTTTTTAAGTGATGAAAAATTATCTGAACTATATGCTTCACCAGTGACATCAAATATGTCATATTCTTTAAAAAAACGATGTGCTTGAAGTTTTTTCTTTAATGCTTTTGCCACTTTAACACTAGGTAACATTCACATTGCACATTTTGTATCATTTCTACACTTTCTTGAATATGGATAATTAATGAATTTTTGATCATCACTACATAAATTATTTAAAAAAATATCAATTGCTTGTTCATCAACAAATTTATTATTATCATTCAATTCAAAAAATTTATTAAATCCAAAATAATCATTTTTAAAAGTATTTTTCATATTTGGATCAGTGACAGTTATAGTTAATATACGTAATTCAGGAATGTCCTGATAATATTGATATTGGTATTTTAATTTTTTTTGTTCATCTTTTAAAGAATCTTCATCTAAGAAGCTATATTCAAAACTATTAGCTTCATTAAATTTGTCTATATTATCATATATTTGTTCAGCGTGTGATTTTAAATTGAAAGGTGTACCTGATAATAAGATATACATTTTTGGCTTATAAGTAAAATTATTAAACATCCTTGCAGCTAACTTTGTTAATATCCCTTCATGTGCTTCATCTACAACAACTAAATCTCATTGAAAATCAAAAATTTCCTTATTATTTTGCTTAAACCTAGTAACTATTTCTTGTATATCCTGTTCATTTGTGTTTTCATCTTCATTTCATTTAATTTTTTCTTCTCCACGTAAATCTTGGATAGAAACAAAAGCGATAATATTATTAGATACCTTATTAAAACTATTTATTGATTCTTTAAGACTTTTATTTCAAATTTTATACTTTTTTTCTTCGCAAAAATCACATAAATAGTTTTTATAATCATCTTCTCATGAATTAAAAACATCGGGTCGATGACTAAGAATTAAAATATGTTTTATATCATTATTTCTTCTAATAAATTCATATGTTGTTATACATTTTCCAAAACGCATAATAGCATTGAATAAAAAAAATTTTTTTTGATTTGGATTAGAACAACATTTTTTTCAGAATTTTGTTAATTTATTGATGCCATTTTCTTGTTCTGGTCTAATGTAAAAAGGTGTTTTAATATTATCATGATTATTTGGTGGTTCATGATTTATAAAATTGTTGAAATAATTTCAAGATTGATTAGCAGTTAAATCAAAAAGTTCAGAATATCTATTATTTTTATGATATTTTATATTGATATTATCACCTAAATTTTTTCTTAGTCATTTGTGAAAATCTTTATCAGTAAATGTATTTCTAGTATCTTTAAATTTAGCTGGATAATACCAGTTTGGTTCAAATTCTACACCATTCACTTTTTCACTGATACCTTCTTGTTGTTTAATTCTCTTTTCTGCTGTAATTTTATTTTCATTATCATTAATATCTAATGGATTTGGCATTGTAAATTGACCAATTTTCATAAGATTTTTTTTATATTTATCACTTTTAAAGGTAAAGCAATATATGCCCCTATATTCATTAGCATTTTGAGTAGAATATGCTAATTTTTCATTGTTATTTAATTGTCATAATGATAATTTATTCATTGTTGGATTGTTTTTTTCTGTGATTACACTTTCAATATGATTTATTAGGTCCTGACTAAAATTAAAGTTATTGTAAAAAAATTTATCATCAAATAATTTATTTTTTAATTGATTTAAAAAAAATGTATAATCAGGTAAAATTTCAAATCCTCTTACATATAGATCTTTTTGTTTTATTGTTAATAAAAATCGTATAGTTTTTGTCATAAAATATGTTTTAATTAAATTCAAATGATAATCTGAATCAATTTCTGGTAGAACGAAAAAAACATCACCTGAAGCAATAACATTTTTATCTACAATCATTGGATTATTATTAATTATGTTTCCTTTTTTATTTGTTGTAATTGCATGCCCTTTTTTATCTAACATCACTTTTCGGGACTGTAATATTTCATTAGGTAGAAATGTTAATTTATTTTTTTCTATAAAATAAAATTTATATTTGCTCCCTTTACCGAAATTTTTGTTGGCTCATATTTTTATGGGATTAATAAGACCATTTGAAGTATCATGTAAAGATTGAATATGATATTGTTTTTTGTAACCATATTCAGAACCACCAAGTGAGCCTACATTTCCCTTTATTCTTTTTTCTATGCTTTTTGTTTTAAGCATTTGACAACTTAATTTGTTATATATTTCAGATTCAAATTTATTTGTAAATTTAATTGTTTCATTTTTTAAATTTATGTAAAAATTAAATTTATCATCATCAGGAGTTTGTGAATTTTCAAAATATACATTTTTATGTTTATTATCATGATTAAAAATAGTTATTGTTAAACCTGAATCGATAGATGTGGTTTTAAATAATTGACTTGCATTTGGAAAATAAAAAATTTTATTTAAGGGATAGTTAATAATTCTTTTATAAACATTTTCCATGTGTCTTTTTGGAAATAATCATCTTGCCGGATGAATCAAAATAGATTTATTGGATAAATTATTTGCTAAAGAAACAAATTTATCTCAAATATCAATATTTTTAGTTTTCTCTGATATTTGATAAGGCGGGTTAGAAATTATATAGTCAAATTTGAAATTATCACTAAAACCAAATTGGTTTTTAATTTCATTAGTTAATTGTTGATACTCTCTCTCTCTCTGCCTAATTTAGAAGTTGTCATATTATGCATTATGAAATTGAATATTTTATTATATTCTATTTTTTTCCATTTGTTTTTTGGCGCACGTGAATTAAATGATTGTGGATCAAATAATGATTCTTGATCATCATTATCATCTATATATGCATTTAAAAAACAATTGTAATAACAATAAAAAATTTGCTTATCTATCAATTTAAATATTGGTAATTGTTTTTCGATAATTTTTATATTATCAAGTAAATTTAATTTAAAAATAGTTAGTGACAATAATTTTTCAAGACAGACTAAAAAAGTATTTGTTGGTTTGATTTTTAATTTTGATAGGCAAAATTTTTTAACATAACTTAATAATCGGTTTCTAGTAAAATTTAAATTATCATTATTGATATCACAACCATAAATTGAACTTATTGCAAGTAGAATTAAACATTCAATTCATGTTTGATCTCTTTTAATATTTTTATTTATGACATTAATAATATTTTGTAATTTATAATTAAGAATTTCAATAAGAAAATTACCTTTTCCGCATCCTGGTTCAAATATTTTAGTTTGATAATTACATTCTCTATCAATACCTATTAAGTGCAGCATATATAGTACAACATTACATGGAGTAAAAACTTCTCCATATTTCATTTTTCTGTTGCATTCAGTGATTGGATTAATTTTATCAATGAATTTATTTCTATAATTGTTCAAAATCATAAATTTATTTATTGAAAATAATACAAAATAATTTATATTTTTATATTAACTAATTTTCATTTGTTTGAATCAATTAGTAGATTATATTCATTTTAGCATTTAATTATTTTTTGAAACTTTATTTAAGAATGTAGATGTTTATGATTAAGTAATGAAAAACTATTTTCTAACATATGATATTTGAACATTTGATAAATTTATTTGATTTTTTTTTAATATGTGCTATAATGAAATAGCACTCAAGTATAAATAGTGCTAATTTATAAAGGAGAAGATTATGATAAAACCTATTAATGGTAACATAGTTTTAAAGAAAAAGATTAAGAAAAACACTACAGTTAGTGGCATAATTTTATCTAATAAGCAAGAAAATGAAGATTATGCAACTATTGTTGCTGTTAGTGATTGTAATATAGAAAATGGAAAGAAAATAGATATTCCTCTTAAACCAGGAGACGATGTAATTTACAAAAGTTATAGTTCAACTGATGTTAAATACAATAATGAGGAATATTTAATTGTTTCTTATAAGGATATATTAGCAATTGTTAAATAAAATAATAAGGAAAGGATAGAAATATTATGGCAAAACAAATAAAATTTAATAATGATATAAGAAAAACTATGTTAGAAGGTGTTAATGATCTTGCTAACACAGTTAAAATTACATTAGGACCTAAAGGTCGAAATGTAGTTATTGAGAAAGAAGATGATTCACCACTAATAACTAATGATGGTGTCTCTATTGCTAAAGAAATTGAGTTTGCTGATTCATTCAAGAATATGGGAGCAAAATTAATTTATGAAGTGGCAAATAAAACTAATGATATAGCTGGAGATGGAACAACTACAGCCACATTATTAGCTCAAAAAATGATTAATTTAGGAATTAATGAAATTAATAGAGGAATTAATCCAGTTTTAATGAATGATGGAATTAAAACTGCAGCAAATGAAATTAGTAAATATCTATTAAAAAATTCTAAGAAAATATCTTCAAAAGAAGATATTGCATCTGTTGCTACAATTTCTTCAGGTTCTAAGGAAATAGGAGATATTATTGCTCAAGCTATGGCTAAAGTTGGTAATAATGGTGTAATTAATGTTGATGAATCTAAAAACTTTGATACTGTCCTAGAAGTAACTAAAGGATTGAAATATGATAATGGATATATTTCTCCATATATGTTGACTGATGATACAAAAAATAAAATAGTTTTAGAAAATCCATTAATTTTAGCTACTAATAATAAAATTTCATCTATTCAAGAAATATTACCAATTTTAGAAGAAATTGTTAAATCACATCGTCCATTATTAATAATTGCTGATGATTTGGAACAAGAAGCTATTTCTACACTTATTATTAATAAATTGCAAGGAACATTTAATGTTGTAGCTACTAAAGCTCCTGAATTTGGTGATAACCAAAAAGCTATTTTAACTGATATAGCTATTTTGACTGGGGCTAAATTTATTGATAAAGACATCCAAACTAATTTAAAGAAATTAACTATTAGTGATTTAGGATCTGCTAAGAAAGTTATCATCGATAAAGATTCAACAACTATTATTGATGGTAAGGGTCAAGCAGCATTAATTAATAATCATATTAATAACTTAATTGATGCAGTTAAAAAAACAACTAATAAATATGATAATGAGCAATTATCTAAACGTTTAGGTAATTTGAAAAATGGAATTGCTTTAATTAAAGTTGGTGCAGTAACTGAAACAGAGCTTAAAGATAAGAAACTTAAAATAGAAGATGCCCTAAATGCTACTAAGGCTGCTGTAAAAGAAGGTGTTGTTCCAGGTGGTGGTAAAGCTTTAATTAATGCTTATTTGGATTTAGCCAAAACAAAAGAATTTAAAAGTAATGTTGTAGATATTCAAAAAGGAATTAATGTTGTTTTAGCTGCATTAACAGAACCATTATTTCAAATTGCTGAAAATGCAGGATATTCTGGTTTAGATATTGTTAATTTGCAATTAGAAAAAAACAAAAGTACTGGATTCAATGCTTTAACTGGTAAATGAGTAGATATGATTCAAACTGGTATTGTTGATCCAACTATGGTGACTCGAAATGCTATTTTAAATGCTGCTTCTATTGCTGGAATGTTTTTAACTACTGGAGCTGGTGTGGGAATTATTAAAGAACCAAAAGATAATAAACCACAATTAAGACCTAATTATTAGTTACATAGCAACAAATTAATAAAATTATCCAATAAAGGTGAATGTTTCTTTATCTTTATTGGTTAATTTTTGTATTATCCATCCCAAATTTTTGTAATTTATTAAAAATTTGCTTATTTGTCAATGATTTGTATCTTGCAATACAATAGGCGAATGGTAAATTTATTAATTTTAAAAATCTTTTTGAATATTGTGATATTTTATTCATGTTTTTATCGTATATATCTTGAGACTTATCATTCTTATAACCTTTTAAGTTAAATGCATAAAAATCTTTGCCTAATAATTCAATATCTTCTTTTTTTAGTAGATTAGCCACATCATTTTTTTTAATTATTTCATTGATGTTTTTAACAAAACTTGCTTGATAAAGATATTGATATATATCAAAATAAAAACAATTTGCATTTTCATTTTTATAAATCTGATGGTTGGTAAGAATTGACAGATTTGATCATTTGTTTAATACATCAAAATGCATGACAGCATTTCTAAATTGTTTAATAAAAGGTCTAATTTTTGTTATATTAATTTTTTTGTCTTTTGATATTGTTAATAAATAATCATCATATGTTTTTTTAAGTGCTTGAAAATTTTTTCTAAACATATAAGATTTTTTGTTTTGTTTGTAAAAGTTATTTGAGTTGTTTTCATTAAATAATATTGCTTGGGAAATATCAAATGTATAATCATCTCTTTTATATTTTTTATGTTTATCAGGAACATTAGTTTTTCTTTTGAAATATTTATTAAATAAATACCAATCTTGTTCATATGATATTCATGCAATAGCATATAGTGAATTAATTCTTTTAAGACTTTTTGTAAAAAGGTATAATGCCGATAAATAAATTTGCATTGCATATCTTATTTCATTTTTATTTGCCTCACTCTTATTAATTTGCTCATTAATGAAATTAACATCCTTTAATTTGCAAATTGTATCTATCAAATAATTTTCGGTTGATTTATTCTTCTTCAAATTAAAAAAATTATTTTTTTGATTTTCAGATATTTGGTATGAAACTATGCATTTTATTAATGAATAATTGTTTAGAAGATATTGACTATTTGACAAATTAATATGTTTTATTACATAAATAAATTTTCTATCATTAGCAATATTTAGATAATGTTGAGATTCAATTGAATTTAGTGTGTTTTGGTTTATCTTATTTTGATTAGAATTATTAAATAATTTATGGCAAAAATTATTTAATTCCAATCGTGTAATGTTTGTTTTTGAATTGTCATTTTTTTGTCATTGAAAATTTTTTTATTTAGTTTACATATTGATTGAATTCTATGCAAATAACAAATTAAATTCTCAATATTTTCTATTTTAAATGTCGGATAGTTCTGATAGAAATTGTCAAAATTTTCATCATTTTTAAAATTGTTTTCATGAACAATTAATAATGATCTTATTGAGGAAAAATATTTAATTAAAAAATTAGTAAATTCATTTATTTCCTTTTCATCAAGAAAACAACACATAACATAAATAAAACCAGCAAAATCAGGAGGATTATTATCATCTAGGTTTTTGTAATTTGATTTAGCAAATTTATCTTTTTTATATTCGTTTTTAAGATCTTCATTTTTCTTATTATTAAAATGTTTCTTTAATTCATTAAACATCGATAATGAACTTTTTTTAATTTCTAAACTTATTTTTTCTTCATAAATTTGATTGATTTTTTCATTTGTATTACATGTCCTAATTTCATTTAAAAAATTGTTAGTTTCTTTTTTATGAGTATAAAAATAGTTTCAAATTATAAAATCATAACATTTATTAACATATCTTATAGTTTTATTTTCAATATATTCTTTTTTATCATTATCATCAATAATATATTCACGTATTTTTTTGATGGAAATACCAAAATTTTTGATTACATTATTAAAATTAAATTTATAAAAAAGATCATTGAAATTATTAATGTTTAGTATTTTTTGTAAAAATATTTTTGGGTATTGATAAAGTTCTGAATTATTATATTCATTAGTGAAGTTATTAATTGCTCTTTTTAAAAAATCATTTGCATTATTTTGAATTTTTCTTGCATTACAATTACAACTATTTTGATGATAGAATAAACCTAAAACATGATTATTTCTAATGAATGACAAAATCTGTAATAATTTACGTACTTGTTCTTTTGATTCATTATTTTTCTTTATTGATACATTAGAAACTATGTTTTTATAAAGATATAAGTGTTTTTTAACAAATGCAATACATTCGTCTTTTTGTTTATCGTTATTTTGATAATGATTTGTATATCCGAAATCTGTTTTGCCATATAAATCTGAATGGTTTTTATTGGTATTATCATTATTTTTTAAATTATAGTATTGATTATTCAGTGAATTAATTATTTCACTTATGTATAAGACAAATAGTTTTTCAATAGATCGGATATATGAGATTATTTGTATTGGGATATTTGTTAGTGGTTTAGTACCTATATCAATATTAAAATAATGCTTAAGTAGACATTTTTGTAAGATGTTTAGTTCTTTTTTGTTGTTAATTAATGGATTATGAGCTCGTCCAGGTTTATTGTTAATTGGTTTTTGCTCTCCTTTTCTCAACTTAGAAATGGAGAAATATTTATTATCTTTAATAGTTTTAACGGAAAATTGATGTTCTTTTTCATTTTCTAATAAATCATCTATTAGATTATTATCATCAATAATATATTCAAGTGCTGATTTTATATTACTACTTGGTTGGGTGTCAAATGATAGTGCATCGAATCCATCAAAGTAAAGTTGTTGTCCTTTTACATAAATAGTTTTTAAGCCATTAATTTTGACACAACTTTTTTTGTTTTTTAGTTTTCATTTAGTTATTTGATTCATATGTTTATTTTATATTTTTAAAAGAAAAAAAGAGAGAAACTTTCTCTCTTTTTTTCTTTGTTCGATTAGTAGTTATTGCGTGATAGTGCGACTAAGACATTTGATGTTTTAGTCCACTATCATTTGACATCCAACCAAAACCTCAAATGAAGTTATGATTGCCACCAAGTGAAATGTTGTATTAATTACAACACTGCAGAACTTAACGTGGTATTGGTGCTCAAAACCCTTGAGTGTTCTGCTTAATTTGAGCACAATTTAATTATATTATCTTTTAGCAAATGTTAAAAATTTTTGTCCCTTTAATCTTAAGCAAGGTGTAAACTTAGTATTACATTTGACAATTGAATTCAAATTAAAATTACTATAATAATAGATATATATAATTATGGATCTTTAGCTCAATGGTTAGAGCCCCCGACTCATAATCGGTAGGTTGTAGGTTCGAGTCCTACAAGATCCACCAAAATAAAACAAGTTTATGTATAATACTCTTGTTTATGTTGGACAGGTGGCCGAGCGGTTGAAGACACTAGTCTTGAAAACTGGAGATGGGTTTACTCATCCGTGGGTTCGAATCCCACCCTGTCCGCCATAATCGCGGAGTAGAGCAGCTTGGTAGCTCGTCAGGCTCATAACCTGAAGGTCAGTGGTTCAAATCCACTCTCCGCAACCATTAAGGTCAGTTAGTATAATGGTTTAGTATACATCCCTGTCAAGGATGAGACACGGGTTCAATTCCCGTACCGACCGCCATAAGGGTTTCATAGCTCAGTTAGTAGAGCAACAGACTGAAAATCTGTGTGTGGGCAGTGCAATTCTGCCTGAAACCACCATATAAAATTATTTTCAATATGAAGGCAAAAAATAAAGAGATTGTAAAATTATCTGAAAGAAAAAAAAGTTGACCAGTGGAAAAATTTTGAAACAAGTTTTGAGTTTTTAATCTTGTTACAATTTTTGGTTGCTTAATGTTATTTCTTTCTATATTTTTTTCTTATATTTTCAATAACAATCAAAAGAAAATCATCTCCAATATTATTTTGTCAGCAATAGTTGCTGGCATTGGGATTTTTGGAGACTTAATTTATACCATTTTGTTAGTGTGTATAAAACCTGAAGTAAAGTGTAATCGATTATTGAAAGGTTTTTTACCTTGTTTTTGGATACCTTTCGTAGGTTTAATTTTAGGTTTGATATGAAGAATAAAAGAAAAACTATCTATCTGAGAAACTTCATCAACAAAAATAACAAACAAAGTTATGTTTAAATTACCAAATTCCATCACTATTTTATTTGTTGCTTTAATACTTATTGTTTTTGTTATTTGGATTTTATATATTCTAAGAATAATTGATCCTAGTGATCCAAACATAAAAGATAATAGTTGTATTATCCCTGGAATATTTGATATTTTCTATAACCCATTAAAAGGGTTTCAAGTGGCTGCTCCAATCATTCTTTTCTTATATGTCTTTAATGGGGCAATGACATTAGTTAATGATACCCATGCAATTGAAGCTGGAATAGGAGCATTATTACGTAAAATCAAAGGTAAGGAATTTTTTATTATTCCTGTTTTAATGCTTATTTTAGCTGTTTTGGGTTCAACATTAAATACTTGTGAAGAATTATTACCATTATTTTTAATAATTATTCCTATTTTCTTTGTAGCTGGTTATGATCGTATGACTGGTTTTTTAATAGTATTTATGTCAGCGGGAGTAGGTGTAATGGCTTCTACTATAAATCCTATTTTAATTGGAACAGCTATTGCTTCTATTCAAGAAATTGCAGATGCTCATAATGTAACTATTGTAACTGGAATTGTATGAAGACTTATCATGTTTGCAGTTTTAGTTAGTATTTGTATTACATGTACAATGATTTATGCTTGACATGTGAAGAAAAATCCTACTAAATCATGTGTTTATATGTCTAAGCAAGATTTTGCTAAGAAATACAATTTTAATAAAGATGTTTTACCACCATTAACTCAAAAACATATTTGATCTTTGTTTGTTTTTGGTTTAGCATTTTTGATAATGATTATTGGGTTTATTGATTGAAAAACTATGTTTCATTATGAAGGTTTTAATTGATTACATAATCAATTATCAAATTATTTTCCATTTATTTCATCAGCAGGAGAAATTGGAACATGGGGTATGGTAGAAGCAACAATGTTATTTTTAGTTGCTGCAATAATTATTGGGGCAATAAATTGGCAAGGAATAGATCATTGGTTTAAAGTATTTTATGATGGTTGTAAAGATTTTATTGGAGTAGCATTCATTATTGCTGTGGCTAGAGGTTTATCTATAACATTAACAAATTCTGGATTTAATACTTTTATAGCTAATTGATTAGGTAGTTTATTATCTATGGCTGGATCTATGGGTGCTATTTTATTAATTTTTGCTATGACATCCATTCTAACTTTATTTATTACTTCTTCTTCTGGTTTAGCCTCAGCAATGTTTCCTACTATTGGTCCTGCTATTTTAAATGTTAATGCTAGTTTAATATCAGGTTCTTTAACATCATTTGCTACTGCAATGGGTTGAGTTAACTTATTTACTCCTGCTGGAATGTTATTACCTTTTTTAGAAACAAGTAAATTGGATATTAAACAATTTATTAAAGTTGCTTGGATTCCAATTGTTATTTTATTGGTTTGTGGAATAGGTTTATTAGCTTTGGGAACAGTTATACCTATTGAGTCAAAAATGTTCTAAATGTACCAATTAAAATATTTATTTTATTAATATAATAGAATAGGAAAATAGAAATATTTATTAAAAAGGAACAAGTAATTAATATTTATGAAAATATATGATATCGATACTATTGAACCAAAAGGCATTTTAACTTGGTTTAAAAAAATATGTGCCATTCCTCATGGTTCTTTCCATGAACAAGTTTTAATCCAAATGTTGCAAGAAAATCTAAAAAATGCAGATTGTGAAATAATATCTTTTTCTTCAGGTGCTTTTTTAGCAAGAAAAAAAGCTACAGCAGGTTTAGAAAAATTACCTTGAATAATGTTACAAGGTCATACTGATATGGTGCAAGTCAAAGATGATAACTTAGATATTGATATGACTAAAACACCTATTAAACCTTATTATGATACAGAGAAAAAATGAATAAAAGCTGAGGGAACTTCTTTAGGGGCTGATAATGGTATAGCAATAGCTATAATGATGGAAGTTTTAACCAATCCTAGTGTTGCTCATGGACCAATTGAGTGTTTATTTACTACAGGTGAAGAAGTTGACTCAACAATTTGTATGAAATCTATTCCTAAAGGTATCTTTAAATCTAAACAGTTTATTAATTTAGATTGCGATGATGATACAAGTATTTTTGTTGCATCTGCAGCATGTGCTACAATCCATATAAATCATAGTTATAAAGAAAATATTTTAACTAATGAAGGACAAAATTGGCAAATAAAATTAGCTAATTTTACTGGGGGACATTCAGGTGGTAATATTCATTCACCACATATTAATCCTATTATTATCTTAGCAACTGCTTTATATGAATTTGCTAAACATGATGATCTTAACATTATTGCTTGAGATGGTGGTTTTGTTGACAATGCTATTCCAACATATAGTAATATTACAATTAAAATTCCTAATGATACTATTGATAAACTAAAAAAAATCATAGATAAACAATTCACTCAGGCTAAAATCATTGCCCAAGGACATGATGATCAAGCCACTATTAATTATGAATCTATTACATTAAATAATAGTGATAAAATGATATCAACAAAAGACTCTTTAATGTTGTTAAGGATGCTTTGTTTGTTTCCTAATGGTATGTATAATCAACATAAATCGGTTGGATGCATGTTTAATTCTTCTAATATTGGTAAAATTAGATTATCTAATTGTGAATGTAAATTAGGTTTGTCGTCTAGAAGTTTTATTGATAGCGATTGTTTACAAATTGCTAATAAAATAATTGATTTTTGCCGTTTATTTAAGATTCGCAAAAAAGAAACTAGCGTTAAACTTGCTTGTGGGGCATGATTAGTACCTAATGTTGAAAAATCAAGTTTAATTCAAACATGAAAGGACAACTTTTTTAAAGTTCATAATACCCAACCAAAGATTCTTTTCGTACCTGGTGGTTTAGAAATAGCAGATATTATTAAAAAATCTCCTCAAATGGTTAATAATAGTTTATCTTGTGGTCCAAAAATCATAATGGAGCATTCTACATCAGAAGCAGTAATGGTAGATAGCATTGCAAATCTTTGAAATGTTTTGACATTAGTTCTTAAAGATGTAAAGTAGTCATGTAATACTTGGATTAAAAGTTTTATCCAAAAAATAAATTAATTTTATTTTGATTAAAAATTTTTTATCTTAAATGCTAATGATATAAATTGGAGAATGTTAAAAAGCTTTTATCTATAGATTTATGATATATCTATTATTGTATATATAATAGATAGTGATATTTAAATAAAGGTTTAATAATGCAATTAAGTGATAAAAAAGATAATAATGTTAGCTTTGCTAAAAATAATGATGATGTTATTAGCATGTCTAGTTCTAATATTAGTAATGGACAATCTAATTCCAAAGCACCTAATGATCCCGAACTACGAATCAAAAGAAAAAAACAAGTTATTTCATTGGTATTACTACTTTTAGTAATTGGATTTGTTGTATTTTTTATTATTAGAAGTTGTATTCCTAAATATACAATTATTAATCCTACATCTATCTCGTGTAATGAAAAAAATTTATTTTTAAAGATTAATCCTAATTCTAATAATCCAGAATATGAAATTTCTGTTAAAAATAATTCTAATATTAATGTTTATTATTATTATTCTGGTTATGATCATGATGATTATAATGCTAGAGTTGTAACGACAAGTGGTAAAGTTGTTCAATTTAAACTCCGTGAGCAAACTATTGATAACAAAACTGTTTATCTTGTTGGTGGTGAAAAAATAATTAATAGTGATAATTGAGTTTTCACATACAACTGGCTTAATATAGCAGTTGCTAATGCTACTATTGACCCTCCTGCTACTAATGTTTGGTACATTATTCTTCAACTATTACCAACAGTAGTAATGATTGGTTTACTAGTTTGATTTTGGTTTAACATATCAAAAATGTCTGGAGTGGTTGGCAAATCTGATGATTCCATTTTTGGTATTGGTCGATCAACGGCAAAAATAGCTAAATCTATTGTTAAATTTTCTGATGTTGCCGGGATAGAGGAAGAAAAAAATGAATTAATTGAAATTGTTGATTATTTAAAAAATCCTGAAAAGTATGCGGCAATGGGAGCAAGGACACCTCGAGGGGTAATTTTATATGGTCCACCAGGTACTGGTAAGACATTGCTAGCAAAAGCCGTTGCTGGTGAAGCATCAGTTCCATTTTTTCAAGCTAATGGTTCTTCATTTGATGATATGTTGGTTGGTGTTGGTGCTAAAAGAGTGAGAGATTTATTTAATAGAGCAAAAAGAGCTGCTCCAGCAATAATATTTATTGATGAAATAGATTCAGTAGCTAGTAAAAGAGGTCGGAATGATGTTATTGGTGGTTCTAGTGGAATAGCTGATCAAACAATCAATCAATTATTAGCAGAAATGGATGGTTTTAATACTAAAACTGGAGTAGTAGTAATGGCTGCTACTAATAGATTAGATGCTTTAGATGAAGCTATTTTAAGACCTGGAAGATTTGATCGCCATATCCAAGTTAATTTGCCTGATATAAAAGAACGTGAAGCTATTTTAAAAATTCATGCTAGAAATAAAAATATTTCTAATAGTGTTAACTTAACTAATATAGCTAGACGAACACCTGGTTTTTCTGGTGCCCAATTAGAAAATGTTTTAAATGAAGCTACTTTATTAACAGTAAGATTAGGTAAAACAGCCATTGGTATGGCAGAAATAGACGAAGCCATTGATAGAGTTATTGCTGGTCCTGCTAAGCATTCAAGAGTGATTACAGAAGAAGAAAAAAAACAAATTGCTTATCATGAAGCCGGACATGCTTTAGTTGGTCTACATACTAAAGGTGGTGATGTAGTTGAAAAAATAACTATCATTCCTCGTGGAGCAGCAGCTGGTTATACATTAGCAACACCAGAAAAACAAGAATTGGCTATTCAAAAAAAATCTGATTTACTAGCAATTGTTAGAACAACATTAGCTGGCCGTGCATCAGAAGAAATAATATATGGAAAAGATGCTATTTCTACTGGGGCAAGTAATGATTTATATAAAGTAACAAATATTGTTCGATCAATGGTTAGTCAACTTGGTATGTCAGATGTTGGAATGACACAATTTATTCCAAGTCAAGGGGTTATTCCAGCTTATGCTCAAAAAACATTTAGTGAAGTAACTAATCAAAAAATTGATAAAGAAATTGAACACATTATTCAGTTTGAATATCATAAAGCTAAATCAATTATTAAAAATAATTTGCATGAATTAAACTTAATTGTTGAAACTTTACTATTATTAGAAACAATTGTTAAGGATCAAATTGATTTTATTCATAAAAAATTGCAATTACCTCCTGAAGCGCAGGAACGTAAAAAAAATCTTGCCAGTGAAAAAAATTAATTGCTATTTTATTATTTATTTATAATTTATGTGTTACTTATATTTGGAAAAATAGGATAGTTAATATGTCAAAAAAACAACAATCACCAAAATTTGTTATATTACATTTTGTTATTTTATTCATTTTAGCATTATCTACTGTTTTGTTACTTGCAATTTCTGACTATATGTCTAAAACTGAAAAATTTCTTTTTTGATGAGCATGAGTATTATCATGATTTTCATTATTGATCAAAATAATTTCTATTTTTGTCTTTAAACAAACTAATAATATGCTACAAGGTGTAATATTAATAATTTTTATTATATTAATTGTTTTATGTGGCTTGTTGTTGAAAAATCCAAAAGCATCTGGTTTATTGACATTGGTAATTATTTTTAGTGTAATCTATATGTTTTTTGGCAAAAAAATCCAAACATCAATTAATTCTAGAATAGAAAAAAATTCTTATTTTAATGAGGATAATCATGATTTATCACACGATGATCCATCTGATGTTAATAATGAAAAAACACAAATTATCAATAATTAATATTATTGATAGATAATTATTTTCTTTTTTATTACTATTTTAGTTTTGGTAATAAATTATATGTTTAGTTATTTATAATAGATAAATGTATGAAAAATAAGTTTGACCAAATAACAATAGTTAATTTTCTAAAAAATTATGGTTTTGTTTTTCCGTGTAGTGAAATATATGGGGGTTTAGCTAATGCTTGAGACTATGGACCATTAGGTGTAGCTCTTAAAAATAATATTAAAAATTTATGATGAAAACATTTTGTTACTATGCAACCTAATATTGTTGGTTTAGATTCATCAATAATTTTAAATTCACAAGTATGAAGTGCATCTGGTCATTTAGTTAATTTTTCTGACCCATTAATTGAATGTAAAAAATGTCATCAACGTTTTAGAGTAGATAAATTAGTTCAATTCCAAAAACCAAATTTAGTTATTTGTGAAAACGCTAAATTAGATGAATTGTTAGATATAGTAAAAAAAAATAAAATTCTATGTCTGCATTGTGGGGCATGTAATTGAACAGATATTAAAAAGTTTAATTTAATGTTTAAAACTCATCAATCAGTTGTTGAAGATGCAAGCAATGTGGTTTATTTACGACCTGAGACTGCCCAGGGTATTTTTATTAATTTTAGCAACATTCAAAGATCTTTGCGTTTAAAAGTTCCATTTGGTGTTGGACAAATTGGTAAGGCATTTAGAAACGAGATAACACCTGGTAATTTTATTTTTCGGACTAGAGAATTTGAACAGATGGAATTAGAATATTTTACTTATCCTAATCAAGCAAGTAATGCATTTGAACAATACATTAATCAAATTGAAAAATTCTTATTTGAAATTATTTGCTTAAATAAGCAAAATGTAAAAATATATGAGCATGATAAAAATGATTTAAGTCATTATTCTGCTAGAACAATTGATTTTCAATATAACTTTCCCCATGGTTGAGCAGAATTATGAGGTTTAGCCAATAGAACTGATTTTGATTTAAAAAATCATTTTCATCATTCTAAAAATGATTTAAGTTATTTAGATCCACAAACAAACAAAAGGTTTATTCCTTATGTTATTGAACCTTCTGTAGGTGTAGAAAGACTTTTTTATGCTATTATTTGTGATAGTTATACTATTCAGAATTTACCAGATAAAACAACAAGAGAAGTATTACAAATTCCTTATAACTTATGTCCTTATAAAGTAGCTGTTTTACCATTAAGTAATAAATTAGCTAATGATGCTTATAAAGTATATCAAACATTAATATCTAATAATATACCTGCGGTTTATGATATTACTGGATCAATTGGGAAAAGATATCGTCGCCAGGATGCTATTGGTACATATTATTGTTTAACATTTGATTTTGCTTCCTTAGAAGATGATTGTATTACTATTAGGAATAGAGATACAATGAAACAAAAAAGAATAAAATTAAATCAATTATTATCTTATGTAAGTAAATAAATTAATAGTAATATATGAGTAATAAATTAATAGAGGAACTTTTAGATAATGCTAATATTGTAGATGTAATAGGTCAGTTTATCAAGTTACATAAATCAGGGGCTAATTATTTTGGTCTTTGTCCTTTTCATCCTGATAATCATGCTAGTTTGTCTGTATCACCTAAAAAAAGAATTTTTAAATGTTTTAGTTGTGGAACAAGTGGTAATGTGATTAACTTTGTTCAAAAATATAAAAAAATTAGTTATGGGCAAGCAATAAAAGAAGTAGCTAAATTACTTGGTTATAGTGATCAACAAATAGATGACTATTTCTTTAAATCTAATAAAAGTTTGCTGATAAATAGTAAACTATATAGTTTAAATGCTGAAGCAAATGAAATTTTTAAATCTTTATTGTTTAATACAGAAAATAAAAAATATTTACAATATTTATTAGATCGTAAATTATCGTTATCAACTATTAAAAAATTTGAGGTTGGATTTTGTGGTAAAAATAATAGTAGTCAAATTATGTATGATTTGCTAACTAATAAAGAAATTAATTCTAATGCAAAATGAAATGAAAATGATCTATTAGAGGCATCATTAATTAATATAAATGATAAATCATTAATTGTTAATGATTATTTTTATAATCGAATCACTTTTCCTATTAAAGATAAAAATGGTTTTATTATTGCTTTTATTGCTAGAGATATATTAGCAAATAGTGAATTAAAATATTTGTCATCTAAAGAAACAAAATTATTTTCTAAATCTAACACATTATACAATTTGGATAGAATATTATCTAATAAACCTGAAACATTAATTATTTTAGAAGGTAATATTGATTTATTAAGTTTATATGAAGCAAATTTTGATGAAAATAAATATGGTCCTATTGCTTTGATGGGAGTAGCATTTACATCTAATCATATCAATCTATTAAAATCTGCTAAATTTATTAAAAATATTTTATTGTGACTTGATAATGATCAGGCCGGATGACAATCTACATTGACAAATGGTTTAAGACTTTTACAAGCAGGATTCAATAATGTCTATATTATTGTTAATGATACTAAATATAAAGATGTCAACGAAATATTAGTTAATTGTGGGAAGCAAGAAGTATTAGATATGCTTCATAATGACAATAAAATTGATTTCCTATCTTTTTATATTGAAAAACAATTGACTAATGTTTCCCAAATCAATTTAATTAGAATCACTCATGATATATTACAATTAGTTAAGTCTTATGGTAATCAACTATTATGAAATAAATACTGTCAATTAATTGCTGCCAAAACTAGTTTGAATTTAGATGATATTACTCTTACTTTTAAAAAAATTGTTCCCCATATATCTTTGCAAAACAATCAAACTGATCAAAATCACAAAATAGTTCATCCTTTAATTAAAAAATTAGATCAGTTGTTTGACAATTTGCTTTTTTGTTTGATTTATAATCCATCTAATGCTCAATATGCTTATGAATCATTGCAATATAAACACATGAATATTAGTTTAAGCGATGATTATATTTATGTTATTAAAAATTATGCTGTTACTGATTTTGATCCACACAATATTATTGATGGTCAAACCAGATTATTAGAACAAATATTTGCTAATAAAAAAATAAGCGAAAAAACATTTTTAAAAATTAAGGAAATGCTAATTGATCACCACATTTATAAAGCAAGGAATTTAATCATATCATCATCTAAATCTAAATGTTTAACTATTGTTGAAAATATTAATGATTGTTATAGAAATATTTTGCTATTGCAATATAAAAATCAATTAAATAACAAAAATATTTCAGATGATCAAAAAAATAAAATTAAGACAAAAATAAAATCATTAAATATTGAAATTAATATATTCAAAAGAAAAAGGAAAACCAAATATCATTTCTAAATTGTTATATTTAACTATAAACATTATTATTAAAATGATACTTATCTAAAATATAATATTAATGCATCATAATACAGTGTGTGAACATGGTCAGGATAGAAATATAGCAGCCATAAGCAAATCTGTATGTATGGTGCTTTTTTATTTTAATAATAAAATTTATTTAGATGTTTTTTATTACAATATTATCTATTTAATCTAAATGTTATTATGTTGTATGACATAATATTTTTAAGTTAATTCAATGGTAAATAATATAGAATGGTATATATAAATATTGCTTTATGTATAAATTAGTTAACAAAAATATTATCACATTTAAAGATGTTTCATTTGTTTATGACAATAATGTTAAAATTTTAAATAATGTATCATTTAAGATTAAAAAAAATGATTTTGTTTGTGTAGTTGGTGATAATGGGTCAGGTAAATCTACTCTAGTTAAATTGATAGGTGGTTTACTTAAACCAACAGATGGCAAAATTTTTTTTAATGATAACTCAATTAATTATCATAATTATCAATTATTGTTATCTAATATTGGTGTAGTTTTAGATGACCCTTACCAAATAATTGGACAAACACCAGAGGAAGATATTGTCTTTTGATTACAAAATAAGCATATTTCTATTAAAAAAATTAAAAATATTATTTCATCAATAATAAACATTATGCATTTAGAAAAAATTATTAATCAAAATTTTTCTAAATTATCTAGTGGTGAAAAACAATTAGTTATATTAGCATCAATTCTAGCTATGAATTATGAAGTACTAATATTTGATGAAGCAAATTTATTTTTGGATAATCAATCTAAAATTGATTTTGATAAATTAGTTAATTTATTATGGAAAAAATATAAAAAAACAATTATTTGAATAACACATGATTTAAATGATATTCAAGATGCTACTAAGATTTTATATATTGATCATTATCGTGTATCATGTTTTAATAATAAAATAACTTTTGTTAAGAAATTTTGTTTTTCTAAGAAAAAATTTGATCCTCCATTTACACTAAAATTATCATCAAAAATTAAATATATTAAACCTACAGTTATTTTTAATGATCTGATAAAAAGAGTTTCCAATGTTAAATAGTTTTATTGTTAATAGCTTACTTGTCACTACAGATCAGAAAAAAAAATCTAAAATTTTATTTGATAATTTTTCCTATTATTTTTCACCTGGTAAAATATATTTTATTTTAGGTAGATGTGGAATTGGCAAAACCACATTAATATCTTATTTTAATGGACTAAAAACAATAAATAAAGGTTGAATTAGCATTGATAATCAAGAAATTAATCATAAATTAAAACAAAGTCAAATTAAATCAATTCGTAAAAAAATTCAATTATTGTTTCAACATTCAGAAAATCAATTTTTTAAAAATAATGTTTTAGATGATGTAGCAACAGGACCAATTAATTTTTCTATCAACAAAAAACAAGCATATAAATTGGCCAAGAAATATTTGGAAGTAGTAGGAATACAATCTCATGATTTTAATTCATCTATATTTTCTTTATCATTTGGAACAAAGAAAAAGGTAGCTTTAGCAAGTATTTTATCAATTGAACCACAAATTCTTGTATTTGATGAACCATTTGTTGGTTTAGATTTTAATTCACAAAATAATTTAAAGAAAATTATTTCCAATTTAGCCAATAATAAAAAAATTATCATAATTATTTCTCATAATTTAGATATAGTTCTTGAATTAGCAGATGAAATATTACTTTTGCATGACAAAAAGATAATTTGTAGCGGCAAACCATATGATGTATTTTGTAATAAGAAAATCATGGCTCTTTCTCAAATAGGTGTTCCAAAAGTAATTGAAACAATTAATAATTTACCATCCGAGTTTTCTTTTTTATATAGAAAGCAACCTAAAAATGTTGACCAATTAGCTAATCATATAAACCAATATTTATTTCAAAAAACAGGGAGAAAACATGGTTAGTTTATTTTCCGGTCATAATTCTTTTATATGAAAAATGAATCCAACATTAAAAGTTATTTGTTGCATTTTTTTGATTGCACTTAGTTTTTTATCACAAAATACACTTTCATTATTATTTATTACATCTATAGTAGTTATTTTATTTTTTAATGCAAAAATAAGTTTATTTAAATTAAAAAATATATTCAAGTTTATTTTTTTTATTTTATTATTCATTTTTGTTTTTGATTGATTTTTTCTGAAAGCACCTATATTTAAAATAAATATAGAACAAAACTATTATTTATTATTAAAAGATTGAAATATTTTTTTCAATTGGAACATAGTCCATTTTGATAAATTATCAAATGGTTACTGAATTTACACAAACTCTTTTGGTGGATGGATTGCAAATGTAATTAGTAATATTAAACCAACAAACGGTACATATGTTTCTGCAAGTATGATTATTGATGGACATGAAATTGTTTGATATCTATCTTATTATGCTCCTTGATATTCATTAAATATTTGTGTAATAATTAATTGTTTAGTAACATGTATAAGAGTTATTAATGTGATGGTTATTTTTTTATTGTTAACTACCACTATTAGTGCTATTGAATTATCTTCGGCATTTAAAAACATTTTATATCCCTTAAAATTTATTAAAATACCTATAGCTGAGATTAGTTTAATAATTACATTGTCAATTAAATTTGTTCCCAATTTGTTGGAACAAGTCAAGATAATTTCTAATGCTCAAGCTACAAGAGGCTTAGATATAAAATCACATAATATAAAAGAAAAAATCAAAGCATTAGTTAGTTTAGTTATACCAATGTTTTCTTTTGCTTTTAATCAAACTGATAGAATTTCAGATATTTTTATTATGAGAGGATATACAATTAATTCAAAAAAAATCATATATAAATCTAATTCAGTAAATTTTTCTTCAATTATGTTTTTGATTTTACTTTTGTTATTATTGATAGGATTTAGTTGTATGATTTATTGGAGAGTTATAATTACCCCAATTGATTGTTTTGTTTAAAAAAATATGATTGTAAGATATAAAGCTATAGTTGCATATAATGGAAAAAATTATCATGGTTGAGCAACTCAAATCAATAGTTTGACAGTTCAACAATTAATAGAATTAGCCATTTTTAAAAGTTTTAAACAAAAAATAAAAATATTTGGAGCAAGTAGGACTGATGCTGGTGTTAATGCATCTGGACAAGTTTTTCATTTCGATATAAATTACTTTAAAATTTGTAATTTTAATTTTATTACAGCAATTAATAATTTTTTGCCTGATGACATAAAAATACTCAAAATAAGAAGAGTTGCTAAAAGTTTTAATGCAAGATATTCTGCTAAAAAGAAAATTTATAAATATACAATAAATACTGGAGCAATTAATCCAATTGAATCATCATTTGTTTATCAATACAATAAAAAACTATCAATAAAAAAAATAAAACAATGTTGTAAATTATTTATTGGGAAGAAGAAATTTTTAAGCTTTTCCACTGATGCTAGAGATAGTTTTTTGTCAATTAGAAAGATATATAAAATTTGAGTTGAACATAAAGATTCTATCATTTTCCTTTATATAGAAGGTAATGGTTTTTTAAGAAGTCAAGTTAGGATGATGATTGCTACAATTATTAGATATTGTGAAGATAAGATAACTAAGCAAGCGATCAATTTCTTATTATTAAATCCTAAAAAAGGTAGCGCTAAATATATTGCTCCAGCATGTGGCTTAACACTTTTAAAAGTTATTTATTAATTAAATTAGTAATACTTGTAAAATTAAGTTTAGCAAAATTATCTAAATTTTTGTTTTTTTTAATCAATTTACCAATTTTAACTATTTCAGATATTTTTGCTGAACCTTTAGGTAATACCAGATTAATTTTTTTTGATAGTGATGACATTTGTTTAATAAATGTATATCTAGCAATAATTGAGGCACATGCTACAGACAAATATTTTGTTTCAGCTTTGGTTGTCATAATATCAATTTTAATTTTCTTTTGCCTTGCTATGTCTAAATACTCATAATATTTTAAAGGTTCAACAAACTTATCTAAAATGATATGATAATCATTATTTTTAATTTGTTTTAATAAATTTGATAAGCTGCTGTTATGAGAAATAGCTTTAACAATATTAGCATTATGAAATTTATTAATTAATTGATTATATTGTTTTGGAGAAGTAACATTAACAGCATAAAGACAATATTTTTTTATTTTATTAAAGATATTAATTATGCTAATGTCGCTTAGCTTCTTAGAATCATTCACACCAAGGAGTTTCATTTGTTGTATATTTTTATTCTTAAGATAACAACTACATGTAATAATTGGGCCAAAATAATCACCCGTTCCTACCTCATCCATACCAATGGTAGCATCAATTTGTTTAGTTGAAGTAGGTTTTATAATGGGTATTTTTTTGTTTGTAATTGCAAATTTCAAGAATAAATCAATTGCCTTTTTATCACCTTGTAATAATAATTTATTATTTTTAAATATGGAAATAGATAAATTCTTTGCTTTATAAAAAGCAAACAAATATGGATTTTTCAAATCTGTTTTTTTATATATTTTATATTTTTTATCAATGAATTGAATTTCTATATTAGTAATAGATTTGGAAAATGTAGACATAAATAAATTATAGTTTTATTGACAATATTTTTTTAAGAGTTGTGATGACATTAGAATTTCTTATATCTTTAATATATTTTCCTTTTATAAATAATGAACTTATTTTATTTGTTTTAACACATATTGCCACATCACTTTTTCTTGCTTCACCAACACAATTAATATTACACCCCATTATAGCTACTGTAGCAACAATATTTTTATCATTTAAAAAATTATCTATTTGCTTTACTCATTTTATTGTGCTATATTTGTTTCTTCCACAAAGCGGGCATGCAATTATGTGATGATAGATTTTATATTTTCCTAATGAATTAAGAATTAATTTAGCACATTTAATTTCCTCGTCCTTACTTCCATTTAAAGAAATTCTAATTGTATTACCGATTTTTTGTTTTAATAATGGGATTAATCCCATGCATGAATTAACGGTTGCTTGAAAATTAGGACCTGCTTCCGTTACTCCTAAATGAATAGGATAATGACATTTTTTTGACAATAAAACATTAGCTTTATATGTAATGTCAGGATTAGAATCTTTTATACTAATTACTAAATTTTTAAAATTATTTTTTTCAAAAAATTTTATTCATTTAATAGTGAATTTAACTAATTGTTGTTCAATAGGAATATTTTTTTGAAATTTAAAATTTCCAGAATTAATCCCTATTCTGATTGCAACATGATGCTTTTTAGCATATTGAATAATCTTAACTATATCAATCTTATTATTTATGTTATTAGGATTTATTCTTATTTTACTTACACCATTTTTTATCGCATTAATTGCATATTTAGCAACATAATGAATATCAGCAATAATTGGAATAGGAGAAATCTGACATATTTTTTTTAAAGCATTAGCATCATTATCATCTAATACTGAAACTCTTACCATTTTAATACCATGCTTAGCAAAAAAATTAATTTGTTTGATTGTCTGTGAAATGTTAGATGTTTTGGATGTTGTCATTGATTGAATAACAATAGGATTATTACCACCTAATTTTATATTCCCTATTGTTACTACATTTCTTATCATATACATAATTATAAATAACAAAGTAATCAATAAAATAAACAATATATTCAATATTATGAATTTAAATATTAAAAATTAAATTATTAAATAAACATCTAAAATTTTAACCAAAGAATTATTTAGGAAATCGCTTTATATACATAATTCAAAGTAATATAGTTGTTTAATCATTAAAAATAATAGATAATTGAGTATTACTATTATTATTTAAGAAAATTAAAAAATTTGCAATAAATTAAATGATTAATTTTTCTAATAAATTAATTTTTAATAGAAAAATTAATATGAATTATTTATGTAATATATAATCCACAAAATATTATTTAGATTTTTTACAAGTTATTTTTATTGCAACAATAGGATTTTTTTCAAAAATTTCTGCTGGAATAGTTAATTTTGTACATGTTTCATCACTAAAATATTGAAGAATTTTTTCTTTAAAATCAGTTTCATCACATTTGGCACGAAACAATATATCATCATCTGAAGGTCTAACACTGGATGTTATTTTGTTTAAAAGAATTCACACTTCTTGCAACTCAACATTTGCAGCATATCTAATATCGGCAACATAATCACCATTTATTGTTCAATTAAAATCTTTTTCAAATCTTATTGGATTATAATCTCACTGAATATTAGGCATTAACATTATAAATATATCACCAATTAAATATTCACTAGGAATTAATAACTTTGTATTATTATCAAGTAATGAATATTCAGAATTTATATTTAATTTTTTTATACCAACAAAGACATTAATCTTGCCAAATTCAAAACCTTGTTGATAGACAATCGACACAACATAATCTTTATGAGGTATAGTCTTTTTTTTAATATCAACAAAATTTGCACCTTTACCATTTACTAATAATGTAACATTATGACCTATGTTTGTTACATCATTACCACAACTAACAAATGAATTTATAGAAATAATTGGTAAACTTGCCAATAATATTTTTTTAAATTTCATTATTTAACCCCTCTTATTGTTTTTGTAATTTGTATTATGTATTGCAACATTAAAAATAAATTAGATTTAAAATTATTCATTGGGGCGCCTGGTGGGAATCGAACCCACGCTGCTTGAGTCACAGTCAGGCGTGATACCATTTCACTACAAGCGCCATTATTAATGATAATTATAATAATTTCATTAAATGTTTTATAATATTTATCAAATGTAAAATAAAAAAATTGAATGGTATATTAGTATTAAGTCATGTAAAATAATTTTTCAATCATCATGAATTGAAATGAATTTTCTAAAATAAATAGAATAGATAAGAATATAAATATATTTAACAATAAAATTGATTTGATCAAATATATAACAAATATTCATGTTTAATTTAAAATTAAAATTACTATATAGAGAATAGAGAAGGTATAAAAATGGCTCTTACAAGTAGAGAAAAAAAACATTTAATTAAAACATATGGCAAAAATGAAAATGATTCTGGTAATACTAAAGTTCAGATAGCAATTTTAACATCTGAAATTAAATTATTAACTAAACATCTAAAATCTCATCCTAAGGATTTTAATTCTAAAAGATCACTTTACATAAATAATTCTAAACAACGTAGTTTACTTAAGTATTTAAAAAAAATAGATATTGAACAATATCGAGATTTAGTCAAGAAATTAAAAATTAGAGCTAGCGAATAAACATGGCTAATTTTTCTAATAGAAAAACTTTTAATCTAAATCGAATCAATAAAATTTTTATTTTTGCATTATTTGTTCTTATTTTTATAATTAGTTCCTTTTTAGTTATTCCACAAGTAAAAGATAATAATACATTTTTGTTAATTTGACTCATAGTATCTATTTGTTTTATATTTGTTTTTGTTTTGGTATGGATAATTGTTTACTTGTATATTAAGAAAAAGAAATTAACATCTAATACATTAAAAATTAAAAAAATTATAAAAAATTCTAGTCATAATGATTCCTCAGTTAATTAATTATTTAAGTAAACATATATGATTTAATATATTAGTATATTTGGTATTAGTTGCTTTTATTATTGTTCTTGCATCTTTACTTTCTAATTTCTGTGTTTTATTAAAACAAAAGTTGCATTTATCAGATGGAGTTATTGCTGGTATTATTATGAGTATTATTACTAGTCTACCAGAGCTAATTACATGTATAGCAGCAGTAATATCTAATAAAAAAGGATCAATTGGAGTGGGGGATATTATTGGTTCAAATATTTTTGATATAACTATTCTTAGTTTTTTCTTATTGTTATTTGTTTATTTTTTTTGAAAACAAAAAGTTAATAATGTTAATATAACTACCTTAGTTTTTTGCTTTGTTGATTGTATTATTGTGTTTTTGGGTATGTTGAGTGATCATTATCTTCCATGATTATCATGAAATGGTTTTAATTTTTGATCATTAATTTTATTTGGTTCTTATATATTATGATTTTATTTTGTGTTTAAAAATCAAAAAATAGAAAAGCAAGATATTTTGCAAGATTTTGTAAAACACGAAAATAAATATTTTAAGAAATTTAATGCATTTTGATTAGTGTTAATTATTATTGGATTATCTTTAGTTTTATCAATAGTTAGTGTTTTGATATGTGATGCTTCAGTTTGTTTAATATTCAATCATTGAAAAATAAATGAAACTTTTGGAGGGGCATTATTATTGGGAGTTAGTACATCTTTACCAGAAGTCATTTGTTGTATTGATCTTGCTTATAAGAAAGAATATAACATGTTAATTAGTACAATGATTGGTTCATGTTGTTTTAATTTCTTTATTTTAACTTTTGGAAATATTGCTTACATGTTTATTTGAAATGGTGAGAATTCAATGTATGAATTTAACAAATATTCCATTATTCAGATTCTTGCATTAGCTTGCATTATTGCATTGGCATATATTTATTGTCGTTTTAATGCACTTAAAAAACATTGTAAAAGAAATAATGTTATAGGTATTAATGCCTTTTTATTACTAATTATTATCTTTGTGTTCATTAGTTATTTATTTTTAAATTTAGTTTATAGTTCAGAATTGTTTTTATTTGAAAATAATACTTTTTGAACAAAATTATTTGGTTTTTTATTATAAAATATTACTTCAAAAAGATTAGTAAATAAAGGATATTTTTCTTTATTTGACATTGTTATATTGTGAATAACTTTTAAAGCCGATAACCCTTCAACAGTTGTTTTATTAATTAAAAGTGCTTTTTTGGCACCATATTTTGCAATTAATAAACCAAATTTAAAATTTCTTGATTGTTTTTTACTACATGTTAAAAATAAGTCGCCAATTCCACAATATTCAATAATTGATGGACTAATTTTATTTTTAGTATTGATGATTTGATTGATTTCCTTAATGGCTATGGTAAAAAATGCAGCTATAGTATTGATGGAATATTTTAAACCACTTAACAATCCTGTCATAATTGCAACTGGATTTTTGAATGAGGATAAATAACAAGCCGATAAATCATGACAATATTTACATATAAAAGTTTTAGTAGAAAGTAATTTTATTACTTTATTTGCAGCAAGTTTATTGTTAGAAACTATATTAACAACGGTAGTTGCCCCTTTAATTATTTCTTTAGCAAATCCAGGACCTATTAAGGAAGTAATAGCTTTAAACTTATTGTGACAACTATTTTTTAGATACAAAGATCAAGGTTGATTTGTTTTTTCATTTAATCCTTTAATACAATTGATTAATATTGGTTTATTAGTAATATATTTTTTAATTAAATGAACAATATTAGTTGTTGCTAATGATGGGACAGCCAAAATAATAAAGTTAAATTTAATTTTAGGCAACGTTGCTAGATTGTTTGTAACAATGTTAGGTTTTTTTATTAATTTAAAATTGCCAAAATATTTGGTATTTTGTTTACACAATAAATCATTTATTTCTTTTTGGTCTATTCCATACATTGCTACATAATTGTTGTTTGCAAGTAAAATATTAGCAATAGTTGTACCAAATGCACCTGTACCAAAAATCAAGATTTTATTCATAATTTAATTGATGAAAATTATAATATTTTATAAATGCAAAATATTTTTTATTTGAAATAAATGATAAATATTTATGTAAAAATAATTAGATAATAGGATATGGATATACTACAGAATTTTTTAAAAAATAATCTAATTACATTAATTTTTTTATTTTTAATTTTTACTTTTTTAGTAACTATTTTATCTACATGGATGACAAACATTGCTATTTCAATTAAGAAAAAAGCAAGAATTCCTGATAGTCTAATTGGTGGTATTTTAATTGGTGCTATTACTTCTATTCCTGAATCAATTTCGTCATTAATTATTATTTTTCAAAAATCTGGCTCTAATTCATCAAATCCCACAGAAACATCAAATGTTATCTCAAGTCCAATTGGTGACATGTTAGGTTCAAACATGTTTTGTTTTGTTGTTTTAGCAATATGTATTTTAGTAATAATTAAAAAATTTTATAGATTGGATTTGAAACATTCTACTACCATATCAACAGCATTTTTGATAATTGGTTTAATCTTTACTTTTTTTGCTTGTTTATTAGATAATGATTCTATTATTTTAAAAAAAACTAGTCATGGTACAAGTATATTTGTTTATCATGGTTTCAATATATGATCAATTTTTATTTTGTTAGGTTATATTTTTGGAATATGTTTTACTTATTTTCATGACAAGTATGCTTCTACTAAGAAAATAATAGCACAAATTAATACTAGTAGTAGAACCAATAAAATTCCACCCAAGCCATTAAAAATATCATGATTTGATAAACAGAATTTAAAACTATTATCTATTTTGCTGGTTTTTACATGTGTTTTTTTAATTGGATCATCAATGCTATTAGAGTTTTCATCAGAAGCAATCATTTCTTGGTGGTTTAACAATAATAATAACAATACAACTGCTGCTCGAGGAGTTATTATTGGTATTGCTACTTCAATTCCAGAGATTGTTGTTTTAATTAGTATGATGCGCAAAAAAGAGTATAGAATGTTGATTGATGTAATAATTGGAAGTTGTAGTTTTAATATATGCTTTTTATTTATCTTAAATATATCAGCTGCAATTATTTGACAACTAGGTGATGTATCATTGGTTTTCTATCAAAATAAAGAATCTATAATCCTTTTATTATTATCATTACTACAAGTAATTTTCTTTTTGATTTATATGATTTTTAATTCCACATCATATAAAAATCAACTATCTGAAAATACTTCTTTATTCATTAGTTGTATACTTTTGGGGTTTGTAATAACTATTTGATTTTGTTATGTTGCAATTACATTTTTCTTGTAAACAAATCAAATAAATCCCCATAAAGTGAATTTTGAGACTTAAGCCTGGTTAATTTTTTTGGACCACTTTTAAAGAGGTGGATATGAAAAAAATTAACTTCAAAACAAGATTAATTTATGCATGCAAATGATTATTTAATAAGCAATCTGCTTATAGTTTAGGCAAGGAGATTTTTAAGAAACATCTAACAAAAATTAACAAATACTCATATTGTGCTAATCATGTAGGTAGTCTTGCTATTTATCAATGAGCAAGATGTATTTTTGTTAGAACTCATAAATCATATTTTAATGATTTAAAATATAAAATATG